>SEHC01000122.1 GCA_004173415.1 Lysobacteraceae bacterium | reverse complement strand
GCCCTGCTCGAGTGCCTGGCCCATCCGCCCGCACAACCTTCCTCCGGTCCCAGGGATCGCAGCGAAGCGGCATCCGATGCAGCGGATTTCCTCGTCGAAACCTTTTCGCGCTTCAAGCAGCGCCATGGCTTGGCCCACAACGCCGCCATCTGACGTTCTCATCCATTGATGCTCCATCACGAAGCCCGCATGCCCATGACCAGCCCACGCCCGAAGAAACTGATCCTTGTCGAGTTGAACGAAATCACCTGGCGGTTCGTCGACCCGTTGATCAAGGAAGGCGCCCTGCCCAACTTCGCCACGCTGATCCGCCAGGGCACGCGCGGCACGCCGATCGCCGACGAGCAGGGCGCCGACCTCGACCCCTGGGTGTCCTGGACCACGGTCTATACCGGGCGCAAGGCCGCCGACCATGGCGTGCGCTTCCTCGAGCAGCCGCCGGAGACGGTGAAAGGACCGAGGATCTGGGACATCGTCGCCGACCTCGGCCGACCGGTCGGCGTGTTCGGCTCGATCATGTCCTGGCCACCGCGCCGCGACGTCACCGGCTATTGGGTGCCGGGCACGTTCTCGCCGGGTCCGGAAACCTTTCCGGCCGAACTCGGCCCGATCCAGCAGTTGAACCTGACCTACACCCGGGACCATTCGCCCGTGCCGGGGCAGGCCCGCCAACGCATCGGCAAGTTCACCCTGGTGCGCAAGCTGCGCGGGCTCGGCCTGCGCGTGGCGACCCTGGCCCGCATCGCCGCGTTCTTCGTCCGCGGCGCGCTGGGCTCGGCCAAGGCCTGGGAAAAAGTCAGCATGCAGCCGCTGATCAACTTCGACTTCTTCCAGAAACTCTGGAAGCGCCACCAGCCGCACTTCGCCACCTTCCACACCAACCATGTGGCCCACTACCAGCACCGGTTCTGGCGCTCGGCCGATCCGGCCCCGTTCCTGGTCCCGCCCTCGGCCAGGGAAGTGAGCGACTTCGGCGGCGCGATCCGCTTCGGCTACCAGGTGGCCGACGAACTGCTCGGCCGGGTCATGGCGATGGTCGACGACGACACCGTCGTGCTGGTCGCTTCCGGCCTGTCCCAGCAACCCTACGTGACCGACGAATTCCCCGACGGGCGCAGCGTCCTGCGGATCCGCGACATCGACCAGGTCGTCGACCTGCTGGGCGCCGCCGGGCATTGCCGCGCCTATGCGGTCATGGCCACGCAGTGGAACCTGGATTTCGACGACGCCCAGTCATTGCAGGCCGCCTCGCGCGCGATCGCCGGGGCGACGGTCGGCGCGCAGGCGCACGAGCTGTTCGCCCACACCATCGTCGGCAACACCATCTCCATCAACATCCGGCAGAAGCTGCCGCGCCCGATCGACGGCGATGCCGACTGCGTGTTTCCGGCTACCGGCCGCAGCGTGAAGATGCGCGAGCTGTGTGCCGAGCAGGATGCGACCACCAAGCAGGGCTATCACGACCGTCCGGGAGTCCTGATCGTGGCCGGCCCAGGCATCGCCGCAGGCCTGGACATCGGCGAATGCTCGACCCTGGACTTGGCCCCCACCATGCTCTCGGTGCTGGGCATCGAGGCGCCCGGTTACATGACCGGCGCGGTGCTGCAGCGGATCTTCAGCGATCGCGACACGACGGCCACCCTTGGACAGGCGGTCGAGCGCAAGGAAGCCCTGCATGAACCTGCCTGAATCGGCGCTCCTCTCCGCAGGCGGCGCTCCCGCCCGCATGAAGATCCTGTTCCTGCACAAGCAGATCCTGTTCCCGCGCGACACCGGCGGCAAGATCCGCGTGCTCAACCTGCTCAAGCACCTGGGCCGCTGGCATGACGTCACTTACGTCTGCAACCTGCGCCCGGGCGAGGAAGCCCTGCTGCCGCAGATGGAGGAACTGGGCCTGCGCATGGTCCCGGTTTCCGGCGAGGCGCCGCGCCGCGGAGGCGCCGGCTTCCTTGCCGCCGCCGCGGCCAACCTGCTTTCACCACGCCCCTACACCATCGACCGCAACTACGACCCGCGCGTGCGCCACAAGGTGGCCGAACTGGTGGCCGCCGAGGATTTCGACCTGGTGATCTGCGATGCCGTGCAGATGGCCAGGCACGTCATCGGTCTGGAACTGCCGCCCACGGTGCTGTTCCAGCACAACGTCGAGGCCCAGATCCTGGAGCGGCATGCGCAGGTCAGCGAAGGCTTGCTGCATCGCCGCTACCTGTTCGACCAGTTCCGCAAGATGAAGTCGTTCGAGGGCGGTTGCGGGCGCCATTTCGACCACGTCATCGCGGTCAGCCGCCAGGACGAGCGGATTTTCCGCGAGCGGTACGGCTGGGACAACGTCGATGCGATCGACACCGCGGTCGACACCGATTTCTTCCAGCCGCGCCCCGGCCAGGAGAATCCCGACCGGGTCATGTTCCTGGGCTCGATGGACTGGATGCCCAACCAGGACGGGGTGCGCTTCTTCGCCGACCAGGTGTGGCCCAAGGTACTGGACCGGCACCCGTCCGCGGTCTTCCACATCGTCGGCCGCAATCCTCCGGCCAGCGTGCAGGAGCTGGCGCGCCGCCAGGGCATCGAAGTGCTGGGCTCGGTTCCGGACGTGCGTCCGCACCTGGCCGAGGCGGCGGTGGTCACCGTGCCGCTGCTGGTCGGCGGCGGCACCCGCCTGAAGATCTACGAGGCCATGGCCATGGCCAAGCCGGTGGTCAGCACCACGATCGGCGCCGAAGGCCTGCCGGTCGAGCATGGCGTCCACTTCCTGCAGACCGATGCGCCGCAGGCGATGGCCGATGCCATCGTCGACCTGCTCCAGGACTCCGCGCTGCGCCAGCGCATCGGTGGCGCAGCCGACGACTTCGTGCGCGAGAACTACGGCAGCGAAAGCGTCAGCCGCCAGTTCGAGTCGATCTGCCGCCGCGTGGTGGCCCGGGCCTCGAGCCCCGGCTCCGTTCCCGTTTCCCCTTTCCCTTCGAGCATTTCCCCTTTATGAAACGAGTCGCAGTATTTGGCATGGGTTACGTGGGCTGCGTCACTGCCGCCTGCCTGGGCAAGGATGGCCATTCGGTGATCGGCGTGGACGTCGACGCCGACAAGGTGGCCGAGGTCAACGCAGGCAAGGCGCCGATCAGCGAGCGTGGGCTCGATGAAGTGCTCCAGGCCCAGGTCGCCAGCGGCCGCCTGCGCGCCACCAGCGATGCCGTCCTGGCCGTGGCCGAATCGGACATCGCCATGATCGCGGTCGGCACGCCTTCGGCCGACGATGGCAGCGTCACCATCCACATCCTCGAGGCGGTGGTCGCCGACATCGGCAAGGCCCTGCGCGACAACCCCAAGCCCTACCACTTGGTGATCCGCTCCACCCTGCTCCCGGGAATCCTGGAAACCCGGATGAAAGAGGTGCTGGAAGCGGCCCTGGGCCGGCCGCTGGGCGATGGCGTGGTCCTGTGCAACAACCCCGAGTTCCTGCGCGAGGGTTCGGCGGTCAAGGACTACTACCACCCGCCCTACGTGCTGGTCGGCGCGGACAGCGAAGCCGATGCCGCCGCGGTGGTCGATCTCTACCACGCGGTCGAGGCCGAGCGCTTCGTCACCGACACCCGCACCGCCTCGCTGGTCAAGTACGCCTGCAACGCCTTCCATGCGGTGAAGGTGACCTTCGCCAACGAGATCGGCAGCGTCGCCAAGTCGATGGGCGCCGACGGGCGCAAGGTGATGGAGCTGGTCTGCGAAGACACCAAGCTCAACATCTCGCGCGCCTACATGCGGCCGGGCTTCGCCTTCGGCGGCTCCTGCCTGCCCAAGGACCTGCGCGCGATCAACCGCTTCGCCGAGCACGAGGCCCTGCGCCTGAACATGCTTTCCTCGGTGCTTCCTTCCAACGAAAGCCACCTCAAGCGCGCGCTGAAGATGATCCGCGACCATGGCCAGAAGAAGGTCGGCCTGGTCGGGCTCAGCTTCAAGAACGGCACCGACGACCTGCGCGAAAGCCCGATGGTCGACCTGGTCGAGACCCTGACCGGCTGGGGCTTCTCGGTGAAGATCTACGATCCCAACGTCATGGTCGGGCGCCTGCGCGGCCGCAACCTGGGCTACATCGACCGCCACCTTCCGCACCTGGCGCAGATGCTGGTCACCGACCCGGCGGCGTTGCTGGAGCACGCCGAGACGGTGGTGCTGTGCACCGACGTCGCCGACGAGCAGGACTGGCGCGCCGCCCACGCCGGCAAGGTCTTCGACCTGCGCAGCGACCTCGCCGTCGCCTAGCCGCCGCACGCCCGCACTCACCCGGCGCCCATGCGCCGGGTGGCGCTGGCCGTCGCGGCAGAACCGACCTTGCAGGAGTAGCCACCACGTGTGCGGAATCGCCGGATTCAAGGGTCCCGACGTCACTGCCGACGGTGCGCGGCCGTTGCTGGAGAGAATGATCGGCCGGCTCGCGCATCGCGGGCCCGATGGTTTCGGCTACCACGCCGAGCCCGGCATCGGCCTGGCCCATGCGCGGCTGTCGATCATCGACCTGGCCACCGGCGACCAGCCCATCCACGACGAGTCGCGCAAGGTCTGGACCGTGTTCAATGGCGAGATCTTCAACTTCGTCGAACTGCGCACCGCGCTCGAATCCCACGGCCACCGCTTCTACACCCAGTCCGACACCGAGGTCATCGTCCACCTGTACAACCGGTATGGCGACCGCTTCGTCGAGCACCTCAACGGCCAGTTCGCCATCGCGCTGTGGGACGGCAACCGCCAGCGCCTGGTGCTGGCGCGCGACCGCGCCGGGATCAGGCCGCTGTTCCATGCCCGCAGGCGCGGCCGGGTCTGGTTCGCTTCGGAGGTCAAGGCCCTGCTCGCGGTGCTGCCGGAGTGCGCCTCGCTCGACCCGCTGGGACTGGCCCAGGCGCTGACCTACTGGTCCGCGCAGGACCCGGATACCTTGTTCGAAGGCGTGCAGAGCCTGCCGCCCGGCTGCATGCTGTGCATCGAGCAGGACGGCAGCGAAAGCCTGACCCGCTACTGGGACTGGACCTTCCCGCCGGCCGCGGAAACCTCGCCGGGACGCGAGCCGCGCTCGCTGGCGCAGGCCGCGGGCGAACTGCGCGAACTGCTGGTCGACGCGGTGCGGCTGCAGTTGCGGGCCGACGTGCCGGTCGGCGCCTACCTCAGCGGCGGCCTCGATTCATCGGCCATCGTGGCCATGATCCGCGGCTTCACCCAGACCCCGGTTCGCACGTTCTCGGTCGCTTTCGAGGACGCGGAATTCGACGAAAGCGCCCACCAGCTGGCAATGGTCCGCCACCTGGGCACCGACCACACCATGCTGACCTGCAGCCGGCGCGACATCGGCGAGGCATTCCCCCGCCTGATCCGGCATACGGAGGCGCCCGTGCTGCGCACCGCGCCGGTGCCGCTGATGCTGCTGGCTGGCAGCGTGCGCGCGCACGGCTACAAGGTGGTCCTGACCGGCGAAGGCGCCGACGAGGTATTCGGCGGATACGACCTGTTCAAGGAAGCCAAGGTCCGCCGCTTCTGGGCCCGGGACCCGCAGTCGGCGCTGCGCCCGCGCCTGCTGGAGCGGCTGTACGGCTATCTGGAGAACTCGCCGGTCCGCCACCCCGCATTTGCCCAATCGTTCTTCGGCCAGGGCATGCAGCACCTGCAGCGACCGGTGTTCGCCCATGCGCCGCGCTGGGGAACCGGGCAGCGGGCGATGTCGCTGCTCTCGCCCGAGCTGTCGGCCAGCCTGTCCGGCTGGGATCCGCTGGCCGCGTTCGAAGCCACGTTGCCGGCGGAGATCATGGGCTGGAGCCCGCTGGCCCGCGACCAGTATGTCGGAAAGCCGCTGGACTACGTGGCCGAACTGATGAGCCCGGAACGTATCCGCGCCGCCGGCTACTTCGATGCCGGGCCGGTGTCGCGCCTGTACGAGAAGTGCCGCAGTGGCCGCGCACGTGGGTTTGCCGACAACCAGGCCTTCGTGGGCGTGCTTTCGACCATGCTGCTGCATGACGACATGCGCCGCGAAGCTGCCTGAGCGGGGAAGCGCGGCAGCGCGCTTGCGGGGCGAGGTGCCGCCGCGGCCATGACCGGAAATGCCCGTGGCCGGCGTTCATGTTGCTAGACGCAATGGAACGGGGGACGGCATGCTGCAGCGGCAATTGATCAAGGGATTCATCCTCGAGAACTTCCTGTTCTCCAACGACGACAACGCAATCGGCGACCAGGACTCCCTGATCAGCGGCGGGATCATCGACTCCACCGGCATCCATGAGCTGATCATGTTCCTGGAAGAGCGCTTCAACCTGGCAGTCAGCCCGGCGGAGATGACCCCCGCGAACTTCGACTCCATCACCACCGTCGACGCATTCGTGACCCACAAGCTCGCGGGCTGAAACGGAGCGCGGGTAGTGGAAGGACTTCACCACAGGCTGGGCTCGGTCGCCGGCGGGCATCCGCATCGCATCGCCCTGGTCGACGAACCGCGGCGCATCGCCTATGGACCGTTGTGGGACCAGGCCCGGGCCTTCGCGGCAGCGTTGCAGTCCCTGGGAATGGAACCGGGCCAGCGCCTCGCCATCGTCCTGCCCAACTGCATCGAGGCGGTGGTGGCCTGCTACGGCGGATGGATCGCTGGCGCGGTCGTCGTACCGCTCAACGTGCAGGCACGGGCACGCGACCTGGGGCAGTGGCTCTCGCATTGCGGTGCGGCGGCGGTGGCATGCGCCGCGGTCGACGAGGACCTGGCGCAAGCGCTGCGCGAGATGCCACTCGCGCCCGCCTGCCTCGTTGTCGACGCCGACGCCGGGCCATCGGGATTCCGCACCGGCGCCACGCCCATCCGCGATTCCGAAGCCGCCGTACCCGGTACGGCGCTGATCCTCTATACCTCCGGCACCACGGGCGATCCCAAGGGCGTCACCCTGACCCACGCCAACCTCCTGGCCAATGTCGCGGCGGTGATCGACTACTTGGCGCTGTCGGTCAACGACAGCGTGCTCAGCCCCTTGCCGTTCTACTACGCCTATGGCGCATCGGTGCTGCATACCCACCTGGTCAGCGGCGCACGCGTGGTCCTGGCCAGGAACCTGCTGTTCCCGCACCAGCTGATGGAACAGGCCTGCAGCGAGCGGGTGACCGGGCTTTCCGGCGTCCCCTCCACCTATGCCCTGCTGCTGGATCGCGTCGCCCTGGGCGACTACGACCTTTCCTCGCTGCGCTACCTCACCCAGGCCGGTGGCGCCATGCCGGCTGCGCTGGCCAAGCGGTTGCACGAGTCCATTCCGCATGCCCGGCTTTTCCTGATGTACGGGCAGACCGAAGCCACCTCGAGGCTGACCTGGCTGCCTCCGGACCGCTTTGAGCAGAAGGCCGGCTCGGTCGGCATCCCGGTCGACGGGACGGCGCTGAAGATCATGGCCGAGGACGGCAGCCAGGCCGGCGTCGGCGAGCACGGCGAGGTGTGGGCCAAGGGGCCGGGCGTGATGCCGGGTTACTGGAAAAATCCAGAGGCGAGCGCCAGCGTCCTGCAGCACGGCTGGCTGCGCACCGGCGACCTGGGTTTCCTCGATGAGGACGGATTCCTGTTCCTGCTGGGACGGCGCAGCGACATAATCAAGACCGGCGCCCACCGCGTGCATCCCAATGACATCGAGCAAGTGATCGCCGAGCTGCCGTGGGTCTCCGAGGTCGCCGTGGTCGGCACCCACGACGAAATGCTGGGCCAGGCGATCAAGGCATTGGTGGTGGTGGCGCCCGGCGCGATAGAGCGCGCAGACGCCGCGATCAAAGCGCACTGTCGCACCCAACTGGCGCCCTACAAGGTTCCCCGCTACGTGGAATTCGTCGATTCCCTTCCGCGCACCGCCTCCGGCAAGGTGCGTCGCACTCAACTGATGGAGCAAAAGGCCAAGCCATGACCATGACGGACCCCGCGATGCTGGATATCGACTACGAGCAGGAAGCCGACTTCATCGCCGCGCGGTTGCGCGAGCTCACTGCGCGCACCCTGCATCGCCGCGGCCTGGTGGTCGCCATCTCCGGGGGCATCGACAGTACGGTCAGCGCCGCCCTCGCCGTCCGCGCCCTCGGCCCGCAGCGGGTATTCGCGCTGATCCTGCCGGAACGCGATTCCTCCGACGACAGCGCCGTCCGCGCGGGCATCCTCGCCGACCACCTGGGCATCGAATCGACGACGGTCGACATTGCCCCCGCACTGGAGGCGATCGGCTGCTACCGCGAGCGCGACGCCGCGGTGCGCGCCACGATCCCGGAATACGCGGAAGGCTGGAAGTTCAAGATCATCATCGATGGGGGCATCTCGGGACAGATAAACCGCTTCCGCCTGGTGGCCCAGTCTCCCGACGGCACCATGCTCGAGCGTGAGCTCGGCCTGCGCCAGTACCTGACCATCGTGGCGGCCACCAACTTCAAGCAGAGGATCCGCAAGACCCTGGAATACTTCCACGCGGACAGGCTCAACTACGCCGTCGTCGGCACGCCCAACCGGCTCGAATACGACCAGGGATTCTTCGTCAAGAACGGGGACGGCGCAGCCGACGTCAAGCCGATCGCGCACCTCTACAAGTCCCAGGTCTACGGCATGGCCCGCCATCTCGGCCTGCCCGAACGCGTGTGCGCGGCGCAACCGACCACCGACACCTACAGCCTCAGCCAGGGCCAGGACGAATTCTATTTCGCCCTGCCCTATGCGCAGATGGATCGCGCGGTCTGGTCGCTCAACCACGGCATCCCGGCCGCCAGGCTGGCCACGGAGCTGGAGCTGACCGAAGCCCAGGCCGAAGCCGTGTACCAGGACATCCGCAACAAGCGCCGCACTACCCGCTATCTGCACCTGGCGCCGCAACTCGTCCGCGACGTGGAGTGGAACGACTAGGAACCCGCGCCTTGGATGCCCGCATGCAGACCGCACCACCTCCCACCGCGCAATACTCCGTGCACGACGGCGATCCTGGCCGCCACCGGGACGTCGTGCTCGGCTTGTGGCAAGGCAACCTCGGCGTACCCGAACGCATGGCCGCCAAGTACGAGTGGTTCTACCAGCAGTGTCCGTTCGGCCCGCCCATGCTGCGCTTCCTTCACCAGGGCGCAGCCAACCCGCCGATCGGCACCTGTTCGGCCGGTATGCGCCGGATGCTGTGGCGGGGCAACGAGATCAGGGCGGGCGTACTGGTCGACCTGGCGGTGGTGCCCGAGCATCGTTCCCTGGGTCCCGCGCTGATCCTGCAACAGGGCATGATCGATTCGGCAAGGCAAGGACTGGACCTGCTGTACGGGTTTCCCAATGCCAAGGCGGTACCGGTGTTCAAGCGCATCGGCTATCGCAAGCTCGCCGACATGGTGCGCTACACGCGCGTGGTCCGGCATGCCGAGTACCTGGGCCGCAGGATGCCGACCGCGCTCGCGCGGATCCTCGGACCCGGCGTCGACCTGGTCCTGCGGCTGCGCGACGGGCTGCGCAACCTGGGATCCGGGCGCCTCGACGCCGGCTGGAGCAGCCGGGCGGACGCGCGCATGGACGAGTTGTGGCAACGCTCCGGTCACGGCCAGGCGCTGACCGCGATCCGCAGCAGGGAATACGCCCAGTGGCGATTCGACGCCGCCCCGGGAGGAGGAACACGCTACCTGCTCCTGTCGGCACGCGGCAGCAAGGCACTGGCCGCCTGGTTCGCCACCCAGTCCAGGGGCGGCACGCTGCACGTGCTCGACTTCTGGTCCGTCGACGCCGCCACCGCCATCCCGAGGCATTACCTCGATGCGCTGCTGGGGGCCGCCCGGGCCAGCGGCCATGCGGCCGTCTCGGTGGAGATGGCCACCAGCAGCCAACGTTTGCAGCCCTGGCTCGACCGTGGCTTCAGCCCGCGCGAGAGCCGGCCAGTGATGGGTTGCTGGAGCGATCCGGAAAACGCAAGCGCAGAGCCGGACCTGCACCTGACCGCTGCCGATGAAGACGAATAGCCAGGGCAACGGCCACCGGCCCTTGCATGGGCCGCAATCAGGCCAGGCGCCGCGCAGGCGGGCGGAACATGTAGAGCGCCAGCCAGTCGCGGCGGAAACGGCCGGCGCGGTCCACCACCGACTCGGTATCGAACCCGATCCTGCCCATCAGCCAGCCAACCCCGGGGCCGACCGGATTGAGCACCGGCACGCTGGTGCAGACCAGGTCGTAGCCGGCGCGACGGGCCGAATCGGCGATGCCCGGATCGTAGGCGCCGTGCGGGAACGACATCGAGCGCGCCGTCGGCGAGGGATCGCCGAGCAACTCCGCGAGCCGCTCGCGGGCACCTCCCAGTTCCGCGTCCAGGTCGGCGGCACGCGTCATCGGCACATGGGTCTTTCCATGCAGGCCCAGGGCCACGCCGCCGGCACGCAGGCGCCGCAGTTCGTCCACGTCCACCATGTGCCGCTGGCCGTCATCGAGTGCATCGGCGAAAGGCGCGAGCAACGCGTCGCGGGCCGCGCCGTCCAGCAATTCGATGCGCGCTATCGCCTTGCGCAGCATGGAAATATCTTCCTCGTCACCGGACCGGTCTGTCGCACGCGGCCCATCCAAGGCGGCAGCCAGGCCCTCG
The DNA here is from genome assembly GCA_004173415.1 of Lysobacteraceae bacterium. GTDB lineage: Bacteria > Pseudomonadota > Gammaproteobacteria > Xanthomonadales > Xanthomonadaceae > Pseudoxanthomonas_A. The sequence goes on along the minus strand of SEHC01000122.1, from coordinate 4,351 downwards.
ACGGTGATCGCGCCGCGCCGCCACGCCGCGACTATGCGCTCCTGGAAGAACGGCTGCCTCGTACCCACCGCGTCGGCGACCACGAACATGACCGCCGGCATGCCGACGAGGCGCAGTTCGGGCAGTGCGTGGTCCACGTTGTCGGACCAGCCATCATCGAAGGTGATCAGCAGCGAACGCGGTGGCAGCGCGATTCCCCTGCCGGCGGAGTCGAGCACCTGTTCCAGCGAGACCACGTTGTAGTGCCGCGAAAAAAAAGCCAGCGCCTCTTGCGCAGGCGGTGGTACAGGCCCAGAACGCCGCACGCGTAAAGTAATTTCTTGACGAGATCCTGCAGCATGACGTACACGATCGAGGTTTCGGCGATTATACCCACGTTCAATCGCTGCGCTTTGCTGCCGCGGGCCCTGGACTCGGTGCTCTCGCAGACCCGCCGGGTCGACGAGATCGTGGTGGTCGACGACGGCTCCACCGATGACACGCGCTCGATGCTCGAACAGCGCTACGCCGGCCGGGTCAGGTACGTGCGGCAGGACAACGCAGGCGTGTCGGCCGCCAGGAATCGCGGCATGGCCCTGGCCAGCGGGCGTTACCTCGCCCTGCTGGACAGCGACGACCAATGGCTGCCGGAAAAGATCGGCAGGCAGGTCGAATGGATGCAAGCGAATCCAGGGTTCGGCATGGTCCTTTGCGATGTATTCCGGGTCGATCCCGACTATCTCCCGATCGATGTACTGCATCGCCGGAAGGTCATCAGGGAGGACGGCTGGGTCCTCCGCCACGTCCTGCAGGACCCCGCGTTCGCGCCTTCCTCTGCGTTGTTCAAGAGGGAGGTGATCGACGTGATCGGCGGCTTCGACGAATCGCTGCGCACCGCCGAGGACCTGGATTTCCTCCTGCGCACGGCAAGGCACTGGCAGGTCGGCGTGGTCGAGGAACCGCTGGTGAAGGCGATGCACGGCCACGACGGCCTTTCATCGGAAGCCTGCACCTACGACGACTACCTGCAGGTCATCGATCGCGCGATCGACTCGGCCCGCGGCCAGGTCGACGACGCCGATCTGCGTAGCGCCCGCGGATCCAACTACGCGCGGATCGCCAAGGGCATGTTCCTGGGTCGTCGCTGGCGGCACGGCGTGCAACTGACGGCGCAGGCAGTGCGTCTGGCACCGGACCGGGCCGCCCGGATGGAAGCATTGAAGCTGGTCCCGTTCGCGGCCCGCAGGGTACTGCGCGGATTGTTCGGCTAGCAAGCAGCTAGGCCGAAGCGCCGCCCTGGCTTTGCCATCGGGATTCCATAGCCAAAAAAAAACATGGCCGGGTTAGCGGCCATGTTTCGTGTTGCGTTGACGGTGTTCCTGCTCAGTCGTTGCGGCAAACCAGTCCGGTTTCCAGCAACTGGCAGGTACGGACCGACCCGTCTGCCAAGGTGGCCTTGGCGAACTTGCGCGAGCCGAAGGCGCCGCGATTGCGCACCCCGCCATCGATGGCCGCGGCACTGGCAGGCAACGCCTGCGCAGTGACCGTGGCGGAACCGACCTGGCCGGACAGCAACGGCTGCGAGCCGGCTACGCGGATGGTCTGGCCGGGGGTCGTGCCGCCTGCGGCAACCTCGAACGCGCCCAGGCTGATCCTGGCAGCGGACAAGGTCCTGGCGCGTGCCGCCGTCGGGGCCATCTTCGCGCGCACCGGCGGATCGTACAGCGGGATCGCCAGCGGCGACGGGAACGGGAATGCAGTGGAAACCGCAGGCGGGTTCGCACCGGCACCGACCAGCAGACTGGTCGCCAGCGGACGCAGCGAATAGGTCGCCACATTGGCAAGCCCAGGGTTGGCTCCGGTCAGGGTGTTGCGCCATTCGGACGGAACGACGGCGCCGGTCTGCACCCAGTTGTAGCTGCCGGCCACTTTCCTGCCGCTGGACCACGGCGAGGTGCTCTGCGGACTGCAGGGCTCGGGCGTGTCATCAACCACGTTTTCCTTGACCATGGTCGGCTTGCCGCCGGCAGTGGTCTGGTAAACGATGTTGTTGTGCATCTCGAGCGATTCGGCGCCAAGCTGCACCATCACGGCGTTGGCGGTGCCGCTGCGGGTGAACAGGATGGTGTTGTTGACCATGCGCACGCGGCCCTGGCTACGGCCATTGAGGTCGCCGCCCATCCGCACCGCATTCGCCCAGCTTCCGGACTGGACGATGACATTGCCGACCACGTCGGCGTCCTCACGCTTCAGGTTGACGTTCCATCCAGCCTGCTGCTCGTAGCAGTCCGGGCCGATGAACTCGAGCGCCTGGTAGGCCGAACCTTCCAGCCAATTGTAGTAGATCTCGCTGCGTTGGTGGCGCACCTTGACCAGGTTGCCGCCTTTGCCGTCGTGGAGGTAGTTGAAGCGCATCTTGAAGACCGCGTTGGGAAACGCGACCTCATCGGACTGCATGTAGATGGGGTGCCTGTTGCTGCTGGCGCCGGCGTTGTAGATCTCGCTGTACTCCAGCGTGAACGAACCGGACAGCTGGTCCGCGGCGAGGATGCCGTGTCCCGGACAGTCGTGAATCACCGCGTCGCGCACCGTGACGTTGTCGGCTTCGCTGAAGATGCAGGTGTTGGTCCCGCCGCGCACGTCGAAGCCCTCGAACACGATGTTGTTCGATTGCTGGAACTTGATCGTGTTGGTTCCGCCCTGGAGGACGGGACGCGAGCCGGAGGAGCCGGGGCGCCAGCGGATGATCACCGGGCTGGCGGCAGTGCCGCTATCGTCGCTGCCGACCACGATGCCGCCGTTGTAGGTCGCGTTGCCCTCGACCTCGATGATGTCACCGGGATTGAGATTCTTGCTGCTGAAAACCGCCGACAGCTGCGTGTATTGCTTGCCAGACGGACCGACCGTATACGTGGCCGCGTGCGCCAGCCCAGGAAGGGCCATCATCAATATGGAAGGAAGAAGAACTGTTTTAAGCCGCATATTTTGAAAACCTGTCGCAAGTGTGCGGATCACCCCCACGACATGATCAACTAAATCCGGCGCTGATGGCACCTCGTAAAATGCGTACCAGTCCACAATTATCCGCGCTAAAACGCGGTTCGCGACCTTTGTTGCAAGCTCGTTCACCCCTGCGCGCCAGTGGGCGCAGGACGCCTACTCATCTCCGCACGGCGAATATCTTTCCCGATTCATAGGCTTTTTCGAGTTGCGCATCCACGATTTCGATGCGCTCGGTTGCATCGAAATCGATATCTTCCAGCGAACCCAGCAGGTCCTTCCGCGCGGCGGCCTCGCTGTCGGATGCAGCGCTCTCGGTGATGACCGTGATCTTCCCGGCATCCACCGCGATCACCTTGAGAAGCCCGTAGACCCTGGGCTGATCCTCGAAGCTGGCCTCGGAGAAATAAGTCAGGTCGGCCGCGTAGACATCCCCCACCGCCGGCGCCTTCATCAAGGCCGCATCGGCTTCGGAGCGGCCGCCACTCCCCCGGGTGCACGCGGCCAGAACCAGCATCAGCGCCATGACCGCCAACAACCTGGCCAGATGGAAGGGATACTTGCGCATTCGACACCTCCGCTTGAACTACACGACGATGACATCTTGTCCGTATCGGGCTTGAAGCTAGCTTCCTCCAGGGCCTGATTGCCTTGCCGGATCTTTTCCGGACCCGTGATCACGGTCAGGTCGGCCCTGCACGCATTATTCAACACCCTGCCGCCCCAGTGGCCGTGCGGGCAAAAAAAAGCCAGCGACTGTAATCGCTGGCTCGGTGATCTTATGGTGCGCCCGGAGAGATTCGAACTCCCGACCGCCTGGTTCGTAGCCAGGTACTCTATCCAACTGAGCTACGGGCGCATAAGAAACGGAATTTTGCCTGAAACGCCTCGGATCCGTCAATCCTTTCACAGCGTCCGTAGAAGCGATGTTGTTCCCCCACCACCAGAAAAACCCCTACAAACCCGGGCTTTTCGGCAAGTGGCGGAGAGTGAGGGATTCGAACCCTCGATAAGGCTTTTGACCCTATACTCCCTTAGCAGGGGAGCCCCTTCAGCCGCTCGGGCAACTCTCCGGATAACTTCCCAGTCCGACCGCATCCAATGCGGTAGCCCGTTAGGATACCGGCTGGAGGCAGAAGCGGCAAACGAAATCGTCAGGTTGGAGAAGTTGCGTCGGGGGCATCGTGGCTCGTTCCAGCGTCTTCGCCGCGCTGGATGCGCTGGTATATTTCCTCGCGATGCACTGCCACGTCCTTGGGCGCGGTAATGCCTATCCTCACCTGATTACCCTTGACCCCGAGCACAGTCACGGTGACCGAATCGCCGATCATCAGGGTTTCGCCCACGCGGCGAGTCAAAATCAACATTACTT
>SEHC01000002.1 GCA_004173415.1 Lysobacteraceae bacterium | reverse complement strand
GTGCTGGAGGCGGCGGTGGTCGGCATGCCCGACGAGAAGTGCGGCGAAGCCGTGCGCCTGATCGTGGTGCGCAAGGATCCGTCCCTGGGCGAAGAAGAACTGCGCGCGCACTGTCGCCAGCACCTGACCGGATACAAGCAGCCGCGCCGGATCGAGTTCCGCGACAGCCTGCCGAAGACCGCGGTCGGCAAGATCCTGCGCCGCGAACTGCGCTGAGCCGCGCAAGCCCGGCAGCGGTCCGGCAGTCCTAAAAAAAGCAACGGCAACCATCAGGTTGCCGTTGCGATGCCAGTGCCATGTGGTTTCGGTTCGCCGGGTCCGTGGCCTATTCGACCTTGATCGAGCCCTTCATCATCGCCGCGTGGCCGGGGAAGCTGCAGAAGAATTCGTAAGGGCCACCATCCTTGAGCTTGCTGACCGGGAAGCTGACCGAGGTGGTCTCGCCGCCGCCGACCAGTTTGCTGAAGGCGACCACCCGCGCATCGCCGGCCTTGACGTAGCTGTTGGCGGCGCCCGCGCCCATGCCTTCGGCCGCGACCGCCATCATCTCCGAGGCTTTGCTGATCACGACGTTGTGGCCCATCGCCGCGATCGGCATGGTGCCGGTGTGCTTGAGGGTGATCTTGAAATCGGTGCAGGAAGCGGGAATGGTTATCGACGACACGTTGAACTGCATCGCGTCATTGCCTTCGATCTGGGTGGCGCAATCGGCGACCACGGCCGCCGGCTTGCCATCGGCCGCTGGCGCTGGCGCCGGAGCCGGGGCTTCGGGCATCGGCGCCGGAGACTCGGCCGGTGCCGGATCGGTGGCCGCCGGAGGGGTCGCGGCGGGTTCGGCGGGAGGCGGCGACTTGTCGCCGCAGGCTGAAAGGGCCAGGACACAGGCGCCTGCAAGCAGCAGGATCCGGGGGTTCCTCATCATGATGGTCACTCCGATTGGACAGAGCGCCAATCATGATCGGTCGGGGCTTACACCCATGTGAAACAACAGCGTGCGGCGAAACGCGGGCAGGGATGGGCCGGGCCATCCCCGCGGCGGTCGGCGGCGCTTTTCCCGGCGATCGGCCCAGCGACTCGCTGCTAGACTGCGCCGATCCACCGGCGGCAGGCAGCGCGAACATGGCCAATCCAACTCCTTCCTATCCGATCGGTACGCCCGGGCAAGCCTGGGGCGCGGCCGAAGTGGCGGCATGGCGTTCGGCACAGGTGCCGCGGCGCAGCTACGAAGTGGACGTGCTGTCGGCGATCGAGCGCCTGCGGCCACGCTTCGACGTGGTCCAGTACGGCAAGCTCGACTATGCGCCCGACAGCTATCCGGTCTTCGCGCTGCGCAGCCGGCCCTGGCGGGAAGAACTGCCGACCGTGCTGGTCACCGGCGGCGTGCATGGCTACGAGACCAGCGGCGTGCATGGCGCCCTGCAGTTCCTGGACCGGGACGCGGCGGGCTATGACGGCCGGGCCAACCTGCTGGTCGCGCCCTGCGTCAGTCCGTGGGCGTATGAGCGGATCCATCGCTGGAACGCGCATGCGATCGATCCCAACCGCTCCTTTCGCGAGGACAGCCCGGCGCCGGAATCTGCCGCGTTGATGCGCCTGCTGGCGCCGCTGCAGGGCCGCATCCTGATGCACATCGACCTGCACGAAACCACCGACAGCGACGAGTCCGAATTCCGCCCGGCGCTGGCCGCGCGCGACGGCAAGGACTACGAGCCCGGCGAGATCCCCGACGGGTTCTACCTGGTCGATGACAGCGACAATCCCCAGCCGGAATTCCAGCAGGCAGTGATCGACGCCGTGGCCCGGGTCACCCACATCGCCCCGGCAGATGCGCGGGGGGAGATCATCGGTTCGAAGGTGTTCTCGCCCGGCGTGATCCGCTATGCGTTCAAGCCGCTGGGACTGTGCGCGGGGATGACCGGGGCCCGCTACACCACCACCACCGAAGTCTATCCGGACAGTCCCCACGCCAGTCCGCAGCAGTGCAACGACGCGCAGGCGGCGGCGGTCCGCGCGGCGATCGATTTCGCGCTGGCAAGGCCGGTCTGAGGCGAATCGTTGCGGAACCGGGTTGCATCACCCGGACGTGGCGGATCGGTCCAATGGGGGTGGTTGTTGGGGTGCAGCTGGGTCAGTCCGGCGCTGGTGGAACCCGCATGCCGTGATCGAAATCGGGAATGCCGTTGCTCATGGCATAAAGCATCGCGCTCGGACAGGCCGCAGCGGCGGTACTTGCCTCGGGATCTTTTTGCCCGCGCGTTGCTGGAGCGGCGGCGACTGCGGCAAGGGCGGCGAAGGCGGTGATGCCCTCGTTGACGCCGCTGCTGCTGTCCTGGCCCACCGATGCGATCATCCCGTTGGACAGCACGGCACTCAGGTTGCCCGCGCCATAACCGGTCTTGAAAACCATGGTTTTCCGGTTGGCGGGCAGCATCAACGGTGCGGCGGTGGGCACGCAGTTGGCATCGTACTGGACCAGCAGGTAAGGCTTTGGTTCGAAGTAGATCAGCCCGTTTGCTTCTTCATCGTGGCCGAACTCGATATGCGCGCATCCACCCAGTGCCGCGGCTGCGGCCAGGACCGTCAACGACTTGCATGCCATGGAGCATCTCCCCGCCCAGACGGGCAGCAGTAGTGATCCCCTTGCATGGCGGTAACGTGGGCCGGCTACTGCGGCGGCCACCGCAGCGCCGCTGCACTCACTTCCTGCAGGCTGCTATCCGCCGCAGCCCCCGCAACATACCGACGGCTGCTGCATCACCTGGCCCGTCGCCAGGGACAGGCCAGTCGCCTGCAGCAGTCCCTGGAGTTCGGGGGCGGCAAGGCCGGCGGCGATCCGCAGGGTCCTGCCATCCTGGTCCAGGTCGACCAGCGCGGCGGGGTCGATCGCGCGAAGCGCCTGCTCGACCTTCTCGAGGTTGACTGCCTGGCTGGCCAGATCGATATGGAATTCCATGGCATGGCTCCTGGTGGGGTCCGGTGATCCTCGCCGCTGCAGCGTGCGGGCGCCTTGACCGACATCAAGCGAAGGGCCATTGGTTTTGCGTCGTCGGGCGGCATGACGACCCCCCGACTTTCGTCATGCGCATTGCGGGGCTGGCGGTGTAACAGTGCCGGATCCGTCCGGGATCCTTTCGCCACCAGGAGTCGTCGCATGCCCAGTCGTCGTGAATTGCTCAAGCTCAGCGCCCTGGCCGCCGCCACGGCCGCGCTGCCCTCGTTGGCGGTGGCGCCTTCCTCCACGCCGGTGGCTCGCGCTGCCAGGCCGCTACGAATCCTGATCCTGGGTGGCACCGGGTTCACCGGTCCGTTCCAAGTCGATTACGCGCTCAAGCGCGGGCACGAGGTGACCCTGTTCAATCGCGGCAAGCGGCCCTCGCCCGAGTGGCCGGGAGAAGTGGAGCAACTGCACGGCGACCGCAACACTGGAGACCTGAAGGCACTGGCGGGGCGCACCTGGGACGTATGCATCGACAATCCGACCAGCCTGCCGTTCTGGGTGCGGGACGCCGGCCGCGTCCTCAAGGGCAAGGTGGGCCATTACCTCTTCATCTCCACCATTTCGGTGTACGCCGATGGCAGCAGGCCCGGGCTGGCCGAGGACGCCGCGCTGGCCCCGTACCGGGGCAAGGACGCCATGGCCGAGACCCAGGAAACCCTGCGCGCGGACATGGAGAACCTGTATGGCCCGCTGAAGGCGCTGAGCGAGGCCGAGGCGCGCAAGCAGTTCGGGCAGAAGCTGACCATCGTCCGCCCCGGCTACATCGTCGGCCCACGCGACGAAACCGATCGATTCACCTACTGGCCGCATCGGCTGTCCCAGGGCGGCGAGATGCTGGTGCCCGGCGACGGCAACGACCCCCTGCAGATCATCGACGGCCGCGACCTGGGAGAATGGATGGTGCGGCTGGCCGAGAATGGAACCACCGGCACCTTCAACGCCTGCGGGCCGGACTACACCCTTGGCACCGACGCCATGCTGCACGGTTGCCATGCGGTCACCGGCGGCCCGGTTTCTTTCACCCACGTGACCCCCGGATTCATCGAAAAACACCAGGTCGACCTGCCGATCTGGGTCTCCTCCGCCTCTGGCCCCTATGCGGGCTATGGGCAGGTCAGCAATGCGCGTGCGTTGCAGGCCGGCCTCAGCTTCCGTCCCCTGGCCACGACCGTGGCCGACCTGCTGGCGTGGTTCCGCAGCCTGCCCGCCGAACGACAGGCCAGCCTGCGTGCCGGCATCACGCGTCAGCGCGAAGCGGAACTGCTCAAGGCCTGGCACGCCGGCAACGGAGCCTGACGGCCAGGCCAGCCGTCGTTTGCCGGAGAAAGGGACCGGCAGGCGTGGCAACGCCCGTGTTCCTGCGTGCCTGTCGCCCCGCGCGGGTCAGGGCAGGGCGCGGAACGCCGAGAAGTGATCGGCCAGGTGCATGGCGTGGGCCAGTTCGTATTCGGTCTTGTCCAGGAGGCCATAGGCGAAGTGCGGCCGCAGCGCGGCCGGCCAACGGCTGAATGCGTGCAGGGCCTGCCTCAGGCGGGCCGATGCGGCGGCCTTGTCGGGGGCCGCTTCCAGCGCCGGTGCCCCCGGAATCGGCTCGGCCAGGTCGTGCGACATGCGGCCCCGCCAGGCGAAGGCGCCATAGGCCGCCGCGCCGATCGTGCGCTGGAACAGCATGGATTTCCGGGTCGGGTAGCCGATCATCGAATACTCGATGCTCTGGGCGCAGTGGACCAGGGTCCGGGCCCAGCTCCAGTCGGTGGTGGAGGCGAGGGCGGGCGCCTGTCCGAGCCGCTCCAGTTCGACGGCGGCCTCGGCCAACGAGGCGAAGCGCAAGCCGCGGACGCCGGCCGGCTGCTCGCTGCAGGCTGAAGAGGCGGCCGCGGCCAATGTTGCCGTCGCCATCGCGGCAATGAAACCACGGCGATCCCGGTCGACCCTGTCCTGCATCGATTGCTCCCCTGTGCACGGCCACGGCGAGCTTAATCCGGAACGGCATGGCCGGCCATGCGCGAACGGCCGGGCAGGGAAGACAGCCTCGGCTTCGTCGCGAAGTGTCCGCGGCCGGCCGTTCGTCCGCACGCTGGCCCGATTGCCCGGCTCGGTGCGTTGGGCCGGGTGCGACTGGTCGGCGGGGGGCATCGGCGGCCGTGCCGTGCGGGTGTCCGCACGGCCATGCGTTATTGCGGAGGTATTCCATGAATCGCTTGCTCGCCGGACTGGTCTGCCTGCTGCTCGCCGCAGCAGTTGCTCCCCTTGGCGCCCAGCAACGGCCTTACGAGGACGGGCCAGTCATCGTCGTTACCGCGGTCAAGGTCATGGACGGACAGTTCGAGAACTACATGGAGTACCTCAACGGGACCTGGCGCAAGTCGATGGAGGCTTCGAAGGAGGCAGGGCTGGTCGCCGAGTACCGCGTTTACAGCGCGCAGGCGCACGATCCTGACGAAGCCGACCTGTACCTGGTGACCACCTATCCCAACATGGCTGCGTTCGACGGGCTCGACGCGAAGATGGATCCGATCATGGCCAAGGTGACCCGGATGAATTACCGCCAGGCGGACGAGGCCTCGGGCAAGCGGGTGGTGATGCGTACCATCCTGGGCAGCCAGATCATGCGCGAGCTGGTGTTCAAGTAGCCGCACACGGCCGGGCGGCGGGCGCGAAGACGGCGGGTCAACAGAAGGCTGCGTCGTAGGCGCCGCCGGTGGCGGCGCGCGATCGGCGTGTTAGCGAGGCTGCAGGGCCGGGACCTGCATGGTTTGCCCTTGCATGGCCTCCGCAAGCGCCGGTGCCGGTCACCGGCGCTTGACTGGCTGGGCTGCATGATGGGCGGACCCCGACGGCGCATGCATGCTGATCCATCGCCGATCGCCCACCCAAAGGAGCAGAACATGTCGATCCGGATCCCGAGCGCGCTGGTGGCAATGAGCCTGCTGGCGGCCTGCACCGCCGCCGCGCCAGACCCTGTGCCTGATCCTGCGCCGGTCTCGGCAACACCTGTCGCCAAGGCGCCGGTGGTCGAGGCGCCACCGTCCACGGCTACGGCCGATCCTGCGCCTGCGTTGGAGTCGCCAGTGCCGGAGTCCTTCATCGTGTCCACCAACGAGCCTTTCTGGCAGGCAAGGGTCGAGGGCGGGACCGTGGTCCTGCTCGGTCCGGAGGGCGAGCGGACCCTGGCGGTGGCCTCCAGCCAAGCCACTGCCGAAGGGCGCCGCGTAAGGGCCAGCGACGCAGCCGGCAACCTGGAGGTCGTGGCCACGGCAAAACCCTGTCAGGACGACATGTCCGGGGCGGCTTTCCCGTTCACTGGCCAACTGTCGTTCGACGGACAGGAGCCGGCACGCGGCTGCGCGCGCCGGGCCACCGACCCACCCCCGCAGCCCTGACCGCAAGCCGGGGCCGGCTGCAGGAGTCCCAAGGAGAGGCTTGTAGGAATTTTCCTACAAGGATCCGGGTAGTCCGCTGACTGTGAAGATTGGTAGCGTCGGGCACGCTGTTCCTGCCCCCGGAAGCCTGCCTGTGCGTTGACAAGTACTGTCGCTCGGCACAAGGAAAAGGGTACCGCCTTGAGCAAGCGGTCAGCTGGGCCGGGGGCACTTCTCTTCAGAGCGAGACGTCTCCAGTGAAAGCGGAATTCTTCGTGATCATGCCGTCCCTGAGCGGATGGGAGCTGTACCACGGGATGCAGGGACAGGGCTGGTTCGCCCGCTGGGATGACGCGCTGGAGGCCGCCGACGTGATGGCCGAGGCCAGGCACCACCTGGCCGGGGTCGCCACCACGGTGATCGTGGAGATGGGCGGGCGCGAAGCGGCGATCGTCAGCGTCTATGCCTGAGCGCGGTAACGGCCCCCCGGCGTGGCCCATGCCGCAGCCCGGATCGCCAGCGCTTCCAAGGCATCGCGGGGATCCGGGCCGGGTCCGGGGAGGTACTGTCATTCACCTTCTGCCAGCGGCTTCCGCTGGATCCAGGTGATTTCCTGACCCCGGCGTCCAGCGCCGGCCCGCACCGCAAATCGACCACACCAGGCGGGCGCCCGGCCTGCGCTTCAATCGCGATCCGGGGTCCCAAGCGGGAAGTAGCCACGATACGGCCGGGCCTCGTCGACCGCCCGTGAGAACGAAGGGCGGGCCAGCAGGCGCTGCCTGTAAGCCCGCACCGCCGGATAGGCATCTCCGATCGGATGGGTCCAGTCGGCATAGAACAGGAAGGGCGCCGCTCCGCAGTCAGCCAGGGTGAAGCGCGTACCCGCGGCCCATTCGCGGCCGGCCATGTGGCGCTCCAGCCACGCATAGCTGACCTCCAGCATCCTGCGGGCCTCGCCCACGCCGTGCGGGTCGCGCGAGTCCTCGGGCCGCAGTCGGTCGAAGACTATCTTCTGTTGCGGGGTGGACACGTAGTTGTCGAAAAACCGGTCCAGGGTGCGGACTTCCAGCGCGGCCTTGGGGTCGGCCGGGATCAGTTCCACCGGCCCGGGGTGGAACAGTTGCAGGTGTTCGATGATGCAGCTGGCCTCGATCACCACTTGGTCGCCGTCCACCAGCAACGGGAACCGCTTCATCGGCCACAGGGTTTCCAGCTCGCGCAGGCTCTGCTCCGTTTCCAGCAGCCTGAACTCGAAAGGAGTGTGGTTCTCGTACAGCGCGACCAGCACCTTCTGGCAGTAGGAAGAGAAGGGATGCGCATGCAGCCTCGGCAAGGGGGCGGGGAAGGCATCAGCAGGGACCACGGCGCACTCCTCGGAGATGATGGTTGTTCCCGCAGTCGACGAATCACGGCCGCCCCCGATCGACATCCGCGACGCCACGCCGCCCGCAGTGGTCAGCCGGGCATGGCGTGGAGAGCGACGTTGAGGCGGTCGACGACCATCGCCCAGTCGGCGTCGTCCTGGCGTTCCTCGCGAAGCAGCTGGGCTTGGGCAGTCGACCAGAAGGGCGCGTCCTCCAGGCGCATGCCGTCGGGCAGCGGCGCATGGCTGGCGATGAATCGCTGGATGCTGGCATCGTCGTTGGCCAGCCCAAGCTGGGCGAAGAGTTCTGAAAAGGGATGCACGGTGGATTCCATGGTCCGGCCCGGTAGTGGCGATGGCGCAGCTTAGCGGCGCGCAAGTTAAACCTGCGGCAGGAGGCAGCTGCGCTGTCCTCGATGCCGTGCGGACCGCGTTCTCCTGTGGAGACCGGAACTTCGCCCGCTGCCGGGCGACCTGTGGCGCCGCCGCGCCGGCTGCTGGCGTGGATGGTTGGGCGTAGTAGCATGCATCCGGCCATGGTCGGGTTCCAACTGCGGCAACGCGGCGAGTTATTGGAGTAGAGATTGACGATAGGCATGCGCCGCGGAGCACAAAGTCCGCTGCAGGACTCACTGGACGGCTTCGGTACACGGGTCGCGACAGATCGGCTTTTTTTCTGCCTGTTTCCGCCCCCCGCCGTGGGCGCGGCGATAGCGGACGAGTGCGATGCCTTGCGGGTGGAGCATTCGCTGACCGGTCGCGCCACCGAGCCGGATCGGCTGCACTTGACCCTGCATCACTTGGGCGACCATGTGGGCACGCGCGAAGACATCGTGAGGGCCGCATCGATCGCCGCCGGGCGGATCAGCCTTGCCCCGTTCCAGATGGACTTGCTGACGGCCTCCAGCTTCACGGGCAGGGAAGGCAACCATCCCTGCGTGCTTCTGGGCGGCGAGCAGCGCCAGCCTGCGCATGGCTTGTGGCGTGAACTGAGCAACCAGTTGATGGCGGCAGGACTGGGCCGCTACCTGAAGCGCGATTTCGTGCCGCACGTGACCTTGCTGTACGACAAGCGCGTGCTGGCGCCCCAGCCCATCGAGCCGATCCACTGGACGGTAAGGGATTTCTCGCTGGTGCGCAGCCTGTTGGGGCAGGGCCGGCATGAAGTGATCGGCACCTGGCCACTCCGGGCATTTGCCTAGCCTGACGTTCCCGGCTTCGAAGCCTCAAGGCGGCAGTGCCAGGTCCTGCATCCTGTCCCGGTAGACCTTGCGCCGGTAGGCATCGCTGGAAAGTTGCATGGCCTGCCGCAAGGCGCGCAAGGCGCCGTGCCGGTTGCCGGCCAGCAACTGGGCGCGGGCCAGGCCCTCGTAGAAAAGTGGCTCGCCGCCATGCAGCCTGATCGCCCGCCGGTAGTGCCGGGCGGCCTGTGCCGCTTGACCACGCTGCTCATACCCGACGGCCAGCATGAACTGGTGGAAGGGATCGACTTCGCGCAGTTTCTCCAGGCGCCGGCGGAACTGCGCCTGCTTGGCGGTTTCGCCTCTGCGCTGGTACAGGCCCACCAGGTTGGAAAGGGCCGACGAGTTCTCGGGATCGAGGTCCAACGCGGCCAGATAGTCCTGCTCGGCGCCCGCCCGGTCGCCACTGCGCAGGCGCAGCACGCCGGTGTTGCTCCAGGTGACCGGGTACGAGGGCTCCAGCTCCAGCGCGACCTGGGCATGGGCCAGAGCAGCGGGCAGACGCCCTTGCTCCATCAATTGCGCCGCGCGGTTGTTGTAGAACTGGGCCAGCAACCGATCAATCGAAATCCGGTGGGCCGGTCGGCGCGCGACGACGAACATACCGCCCACATCCACCTTGAAACGGCGCGCGCCGATGCGTACCGCCGCATTCACATGGTTGCTGCGGTAGACGACGCCCCCGCGCTGGCTCCAGGCCAGGGTTTCATCGATCTCCTGTGGGTAGGCCTCGAGTCCTGACTGCCGTGCAAGGGAAAGGAACAGCAGGGTGTAAGTGACGCAGTTGGCATGGCGGCTGGCATAGGCCTCGGCCACGGTCTGGGTGGCGTCGTCGCGGTACTCGATACCCAGGCCTCGGACGGGATCGGACAGCAGCCGGACCAAGGCCTCCAGGCGCCGGCCATGGTCGCGGTGGGGAGCGACCACCTCGGTTTGCAGCCGATCCTGGAGCTCTGCCGGCACGGCCATGATCGATTCCCGCGGCGGCGGGGTTTCACCCGGTTGCGCCGTGGCGAGCAGCAGGGCGGCCCACAGCGTAAAGCTGCCCATGCCGTACCCTCCACAGCGACAGCACCGCTGCCGTTGCGGGCAGTCTATTCCTTTGGAAGCAGGCAACGATTAACCGCTTTTGGCCGGTGCGGACGCAGCCGGGGCAGCGTTCTGGCGACGTTCGCCCAAGACGGAATATGCTGGTGGCAGTCGAGATCAGGAGGCATTCCATGGCAACGGGATGGGCCGGAGACGGCGCGGTACAGGACCAGATCGACGCGACGGTGGAGGACGCCATCAAGCGGGCCCGGAGCCAGTTGCCGCACGGACCGGGCCTGGAGCACTGCGAGCAATGCGATGCGCCCATCCCGGAGGCGCGGCGCAAGGCGGTGCCCGGCGTCCGCCTGTGCGTACCGTGCCAGACTGAACACGACCAGGAGGAAGGTCCGCGCGGGGGCTACAACCGCCGTGGCAGCAAGGACAGCCAGTTGCGTTGAGCGCGGCGGGTTGTCGGCGGGCTCGGGCAGCCAGTACGCTGGAGCCATGCCTACTTCATTGATCGTCGTCGACGACTTCCTCGACAATGCCCTAGCCTTGCGCGAAGCGGCGCTGCGGCTGACCTATCCGGCCCAGGAGGGCATGTTCCCCGGCCGGAATTCGGTGGAACGCATCGATATCGAGGGCCTCGCAGGGCAGGTTTCGCACCTGGTGGGCGAGCCGCTCCAGGCGATGCCGCCGCCGCAGGCCCACGGAAAGAGCCGGATCACCCTGGCCCGTGACGTGGGCAAGGCCAAGGTTCATGTCGACGCGGCGCACTGGTCGGGGATCCTCTACCTGAGCCGGCCCGAGGATTGTCGCGGCGGCACCGAGTTCTTCCGCCACCTGCCGACCAATACCGACCGCGCGCCCTACGACGATGCCGAGGCCAGGGCGATGGGCTATGCATCGGCCAAGACAATGACCACGCAGGTGCTGGAAAGCGACAGTACCGACGATTCCAAGTGGGAGATGACCATGCGCGTACCCATGCGCTTCAACCGCCTGGTGCTGCTCCGGCCCTGGCTCTGGCATACCGCGGGGGAAAATTTCGGCGACAGTCCGGGGAACGGCCGCCTGGTCTACCTGATGTTCTTCGCTTCAGCGCAGCCGGCGTAGCGTCCGAGTTCCATCGGCAGGCATGAAAACGCCCGGCATTGCCGGGCGTTTTCGTTCGGGGATGGTGGATCGCTGCGCCGTCGCCGTTCAATTGATCAACTGCAGTCCCAGGATCACCGCCAGCACGCTGGCCAGGATGCCGTAATTGCCGTCGTCGCCACGGCGGCCGTAGCGATAGTCATCACGATAGCCGTCCTCATAGCCGCGCTGGAAACCCTGGCGGAAGTAGTAGTTGTACTGGCCCTGGTCCAGGTAATAGCCGTTGTAGCCGTAATTGGCGTCCTCATAGGCATAGCTGTTGCGATAGTCGTTGCGCCAGCCGTCGTAGCGGTCGGCCTGGCCGGCACGCAACCCTTCCTGGTAACCGTAGTTGACGGCCTGGTTCATCAGGTCGCGACCATAACGGTTGGTCTCATAGGAACGGCCGCCGTAGGAATAGCGGTAGCTGGCGGGGGTGTAGTAATAGGGGTCGTTGTAGTAGTTGTAGTTGCGCGCGCTGAAACGCTGCTGTTGTTGGCGCAGGCGTTCGAAGTACTGCTGCTGGTAGCGGTACTGCTGGTTGCGCCGCTGGTCACGCAATTGGCGGGCGTAGCGCTGCTCCCACGTGTTGCGGTCATAGCGCTGGCTCTGCACGCGGAATCGCTCGGCGCGCTGGCGCTCTTCGCGGATCCGCCGTTCCTGTACTTCGCGGCTCAACCGGCGTTGTTCGTCGCGACGCTGTTCATCACGACGCTCGTCGTTGCGGGAATCGACACGGCTGGGCTGGTTGCCACCGGTCATGCGAGCCGGCTGGCCGGACATGCGACGTTCCTGCTGCCGGGCCGCGGCCTCGCGGGCGGCCTGCTGGCGTGCGTTGTCGCCGCGTGTGCGATCCTGTTCCGCCGCCTGCTGACGGCGGGCCTGCTCACGCTGCGCCTGCTCGCGCTGCGCCTGCTGACGCTGGAGCTGGCCACGCTGCGCCTGTTCGCGTTGCTCCAGCCCCCGCTGGTTGGCTCGCGATTGATCCGCGCGCACACGGGCCTGCCGCTCGAGGACTGCACTTTGGCGAGCTTCGTCCTCGCGCTGCCGTTGCTGGCGCTCGCCTTGGCGAACAACCTGCTGGCGCTGGGCCTGTTCACGCTGCGCCTGATCGCGCTGGCGCTGCGCCTGTTCGTTGCGACGGTCCTGCTGCTGCCGCTCGGCCTGCTGGCGGGCAGCCTGTTGGCGCTGGTCGTCGTTGCGGCGCTGCTGTTGCTGGCGCACGGCGTCCTGCCGGGCTTCGGCCTGCTGACGCTGGGCTTCGCCATTGCGCTGGGCCTGCTGCTGGCGGCCAGCCTGCTCTTGGCGGGCCTGGTTCTGCCGCGCTTCGATCTGCTGGCGGCGCTGTTCGACCCTGGCCTTGTTGTCATCCTGCTCCTTGTCATTGTCCCGGCCTGGACCACCGCGATCCTGCGCCGTGGCATTTGCGCCCATGCCCAGGACCAGGGCCGTGCCCAAAGCGACGGACCAGATCTTCTGTTGGCGTGAGGAGAGTTTCATGTCGGTTCCCTTGTTCGGAATCACCAACGGTGTAGTTGGCCTGGGCGTAGTTCACGGCTGGAGCGATGAATGAACGATGAGGCTGGCTCGTGCCATTTAGCTGGCGGAAGGCGTAACCGATTACACATTCGAGGCAGCGATGGAACGATGCGTGGCGCGATCCGACCAGTCTGCGCCACCACCAGCCGTGCCGGAACACAGCGTCGCGCCTGATCGCCGAGAATAATTGCATCACCGGTCAAGCAGCTGTTATTGCCCACCCGACAGGACATTCCATGCCCAGATCCCTTCACCGGTTCAAGCTGGCGGCACCGCTGATGTCGCTGATGCTGGTTGTTGCGCCGACGGGGGCGCAGCCGACAGCGTCGTTGCCGACGATTGCATATTCGGGTGGTGATGGCTCGACCATCAGGAAGGCAGTTGTCATCGGCGGTGCGCGCTCGCCCGCCGAGGGCCTCGCCGCCGAACTCGAATGGATCCGTCAGAACCTGCCCGGCGCCACGCTGCAATCCCGGGGCAGGGTCACCGGCCCCCCTCACTACGACGTGGTGACGGTAAGGTTGGCGGCTGGTGCGCTGATGGATCTGCATTTCGACATCACCGCGTTCATCGCGGAATGATGCAGCAAGCGCCCGCGCGCGCATGGCTCGGCGCAAGCCCATGACCGCACTGGCGCTGACGGTGATGCCCGGGTGGCCGTGCACGAGGGCGTTATAGTGGCGATGTCGATCCTGCCGGAGTGCCGATGACCGCGCCGCTGACCCTGCCCACCTCGATGCTGGCGACGCTAGAAGCGGCCTATGCGACGCCGCCGCGCGCATACCATAATTTCGGGCACGTGCAGGAAGTGTTGCATCGCTTCGCTGAAGTGAGCGCGGGGCCGGGATGGGCCCAGCCGGCCGAGGTCTACCTGGCCGTGCTCTACCACGATGCCGTCTATGAGGCCGGAAGCAAGGAAAACGAGGCGCTTTCGGCGGGGCTGGCGGTGGACCATGTCGCGCGCTGGCTGCCGGGACATGGCATCGATGCATTGCGCGTGGCCGAACTGGTGAACCTCACCGCGCGCCACGGCCAATTCTCCCCCGGTGACTTCGGCGAGGACGGGTTCTCGCTGGATGCCCGGCATTTCCTCGACTGCGACATGGCGATACTGGGCGCATCGCCGGATGTCTTCGATGCCTACGACCGGGGCATTGCCGAGGAATACCGCGGCAAACTGCCGGGATTCCTGTTCCGGTTGAACCGGAAGCGGTTCCTGAAAGGCCTGCTTGCGCGGGAGCGCATCTACCTCAGCGACTTCTTCCACCTGCGCTATGACGCCATGGCCCGTGCGAATCTCCGCCGGGTCACCGGCTGAGGCTGCGCGGCCGAGTGCCCAGGATCACCCCGCTGCATCAGCGCCAGGCGACGGACTCTCCTGGCGCGACTCCAGGTGGGTCAGGTACAAGCGCAGGTCGAATTCCAGCTGGTGGTAGTCCGCGGCCATGTACTCGCATAGCTGGTAGAAAGGCTTGTTGTGCTCGCTTTCCTTCAGGTGGGCCAGCTCGTGGACCACGATCATCTTCAGGAATTCGGCCGGGGCATCGCGGAACACGCTGGCGATCCGGATCTCGCGGCTAGCCTTGAGCCGGCTTCCCTGCACCCGCGACACGCTGGTATGGGTGCCCAGCGCATGCTTCACCACCTGCAGCCGGTTGTCGTAGACCACCTTGTCCAAGGGCGAGGCCTTGCGCAGGTATCGCTCCTTGATCTGCACCGTATATTCGTACAGTTGCCGGTCGTTTCGGATCGCATGGGCCTGGCCATACCTGCCTTGGAGCAGGCTGCCCAGCCGGTCGCCCTCGATCAACGCGCGGACCTGGGCCAGGACGTGTTCGGGGTAGCCGGAAAGATATTTCAGGGTCGCCATGGCGCAACGATACCGGCTGGCGGCGATACAGTGGCGAGATGCAAGCCGATCCGGATCCGCCGCCACTGCCGCCTGTCGAACCCGACCCCTCCGATTGTTGCGGGGAGGGCTGTGTCAACTGCGTGTACGACGTCTACGACAGGGCGATGGCACGCTTCGAGCGGGACCTGGCGGCCTGGCAGGAACGGCACCGGCCCGGCAGCCTGTAGCGCAGCGGCCATGCAGGCGGCGCGCGGGCGGGACCGGGTCCAGGCTAGGGGCCGGCGGGGATATCCACGTGATCGTAGCGGGTGCGGTAGATCTCGCGCTCTTCCCGGCAGTACTCGCTGCCCATGGCGAACTTGCGGCAGATCCCGGGACGCTGGTCGTAGATGCTGCAGCACATGCGCAGCGGATCGAGCGCCGCGCACCAGCCGTCCTCGCCGTGGGCCATCACTTCGACGCCGTGGTCGTTGCGTTCGACGAAATGACGCGGCACCCGGTCCTCGGGCATAACCACCACGGTCAGGCGGCAGCACACCGCGTCGCAACTCGAGCACGAAACCGAGGCGTCGATACCCGGAAGCAGATGCAGCGGGATCGCGTTCACCGGGCCGCCAACGCAGTGGTCATGGGCGTGCCCCGGCGGTAGCTGAGCAGTCGGCCGCGGAAGGGTTCGGTGTCCTTCTCGTCGAAGCGGCTGCGCCGTTCGGATACTTCGTATCCCTGTGTCGCCATGGCCCGCGTGAAAGGAGCGCTGTTGCCGCGCCCCGGATCGGTGAGCAGCAGTTCGGCATCAGGACGGGCGTGGCGCAGCATCATCGCCGCGACCTGGATGGCATGGTCGCGCTCGTACAGGATGTCGCTGCCGATGATCAGGTCGAAGGTGCCCAGGGTCGCGTCAGGGACGGCCCAGGGCAGGTCGCGGTAGGTGACTGCAGGCAGGTCGTTCAGCCCCGCGTTGTAGGCCAGGAATGACTCCGCCAGCGGATGGTGGTCGCTGGCGACCACGTTGGCGCCGCGATGGGCAAGGACCAGGCTGGACAGGCCCAGGCCGCAACCCAGTTCCAGGATCCGCTTGCCGGCGACGTCGAAACTGCTCATGGCCTGGGCCAGTACCCGCCCCGCGGGCCAGGGCTGGCCGAACATGCTCCACAATGCGGAGGAAATGCCCGCCCGTTGCGCACGCCCGGTCGGGTCGGCGAACTGCTGCAGGTCGCTGAGCGCACGGATGCGGAAGTCATGTCCACCCAGGCGGACGGTAAGCAGGCGGGTGGTGTAGCCCGGCATGGGGCGCTCCAGGGAAGGCGTCGGTGGAGTCCCGGGGCCGGGACGACGCGGGGAAGGGAGCGCAGCGGGCGACTGAAGTGCGGCCGGGCGAGACGCGTGGAAGAGCTTTCTCCGTGCCCATCCTACGCCATGGGCCATTTTCGCCATTCACGGCCTGTATTCCGGACCGGCCGGGGCAGGCGGTGCGAAGACCGTGCCCCGGCTTTGACCAATCCCCGCCGCGACTTGCGTTGTGTACTGCAATCCCGACAGAACGCTCCGCTGAATGCGCCGACCCATGGGTTACCTGCTTGCGGCATGTGCGATCGCCCTCTGCGCCCTGGTCGCCTGGAGGTGGCAGGTGGAGCGGGAGAGGATCCTGGTGCCGCCCGATCCCGCCGATGCCGCCGCCGTCGCGCTGGCGGTGATCGGGGATTCGGACAGTCATTCTTACCAGGACATCTACACTTTCCCTATCGCCAGCCCGATGCGCGGCGGCGCCTTCCGCCAGGGCTCCCTGCAATGGACCGAGGTCCTGGATCGCCTGCGCGGGAAAAATCTTGATCTCGGTCCCTGGGGAATGTACGGCTACCGGCGGATCCTGGCCCGCGCCGGCCGCGTGTTGGGTGCCGCCCCGCGCTCGCCACGCAAGCGGGACTTCCGCTACAACTTCGCGATCACCGGCGCCGGATGCGACGACCTGCTGGACAGTCCGCAGGCGCAGGTGCGGCAGTTGCTGGCGCTGATGGAAGGGGAGCCGGCGCGTTGGCACGACGGCATCGTGGTGATCCGGATGGGCGTCAACTCTTTTGGCGGTGGGGAAGCGCTTGAAGCCCTGGCCCGCGACGCGGCCACTTCGAGCGCGCTGCAGACCATTGCAGGATGCGTGGCAGCCCTGGACCGTTCGGTCGCACTCCTGCACGCGCGGCAACCCGGCCTGCGGATCGTGCTGGTAGGCATATTCAACAACGCCGATTGGCCGCCCAACCTGGATCGCTGGCAGTCGCCCGCCGCGCTGGCCAATATCCAGGCGGGCCTGGATGCCTTCGATGCGCCGTTGCGGAAGATGGCCGACGCGGACCGGCGGATCGCCTTTTTCGATGACCGGGCCTGGTTCGCAGGGCACTGGGGCTCGCGGGATTCCGCCGGCCTGCCGGCCTATCGCGACCTGCAACTCCCGGGGCTGCGGGTCAGCAATACTTCGGGCGATGAATCCCACCACGCCGTGTTGGAGGATGGGCACGCCGGCACCGCGTGGAACGCTTGCTGGGCGCAGTCGCTGGTCGCACTGCTGAACGCACGCTTCGATGCGCGCATTGCGCCGATCACCGATGCAGAGATCGTAGCTCTGGTCGGAGCCGGGGCCACTGGTGCAGCCGGCCCTGCGGATCCACCCTGATCCGGGTGGAGGCTGCGAGCCCGGCCATCGCGTGGACCTAGAAGCTCGACAGCCCCGTGGCCTCGGTGAAGCGATAGCGCCAGTAGCGCCAGCGCGAGCGGTCCTCGAAGGCGGCATAAGGCAGGCTGATCCGGCGGCCGTCGCCATTGCTCCAGGCCTGTTCGAAATAACGTGCCGCCTGCACGCTGACCGTGGCATCGCCGGGAGCCACCACGCGCAGGCTGCTTTCCAGGTTGTAGTCGTCGAGGTTGCGCCGGGTGTAATTGGCCGAGCCGACGATCAGTTCGCTTTCGCGGTCGACGCTGCGCCGGAGCAGGAACTTGGCATGGCATTGTTCGCCATGGGTGTCGCACCAGCGGACTGGCACCCCGGCCTGGTGCAGTTCAAGCGCCGCCTGGCGGTTGGGAATGCCGTTCTTCAGCCGGCCGAAGGCATCCCGGTTGGGGTCCAGCAACACGCGCAGGACCACGCCGCGCTTGCGTGCGGCGACCAGTGCCCGGACCAGCCCGCGGTGGGAAAGGTAGAACACGGCAACGTCCACCTGGTCGCCGGGCCGGGCAGTGGCGAGGCTGGCAAGCAGGGCATCACGGATGCGGGACTCGGTCAGCAACTGGGCCCGGGTGCCTGCCGCGGGTTGCGGCGAGACCGGCGCAGGCGCGGGCAGGCCCCGCGGCCAGCGGCCTGCGGACATCGCCACGACCGCCTTTTCACTTTCGAGCAGGTCGAGGGCGACGTCGCCTTCGACGCGCAGGGCGACATTGCTATGGGCGCTGCTGCCGTCGTGCGGGTTTGCGCTGGCCACCAGGGCGGCCCAGTCGTCGCCGACGTCGACCACCAGGGTCTTGCGGTGGTTGGCATTGAGGTTTAGCAGGGCCAGGTAGCTGCGCAGGGTGGTTTTCCCGGCGCCGAACGGACTGGGAAGCCAGCCATCCCGTTCGTCGTTGCCGGCCCAGCGGCAGCACAGCTGCCACGCGCCCGACCAGGCCGGATTGGGTGCGCGCAAGCGGGCCAGGTCGGTGACCACCACCTCCACCCCCGCGGCACGCAACGTATCGAGATGGGCCGAGGCCATGCCCCCGTACAGCGTATTGATCGGGTCGGTGATCAGCAGCACCTGCAGACCCGGCACTGCAAGCTTGCGTTCGACCAGGGCGCGGGTGAGCTGCGCACTCAGCGGGCGCAGGGGCGGGGCGGCGTCGGCCCCGGCAAAGTCGTTGAACAGGAACATGTCCATGACCACCAGGCGCTTGGCCTGTCCCACCAGCCGGAGCACTTCGTCGAACACCTGCTGGTCGCTGCGGGAGGCGCCGTCCGCGCCCACATAGGTGACATCGGTCAGCAGGCCCACGTTGCCGGCATGGCGCAACGGATGCACGGCGCTGATTCCATCCGGCAGCGGCTTGCGCAGCTGGTAGGCGGCCGACGCCAGGTAGCAGGCCAGCAATGCCAGCAACAGGTACCGGACGATGCGCCGCGACGGCGGTGCGGCCGGGATTGCCTGGTAGTTGGACAGGAGCCTGCCTCGTCGGGCGCCGCCGCCCTCTTGGCCGGGGATGTTACGTGATACCGCAGGCGTGCCGTACGATGCGCCGGTGGCAGCACCAATACAGGGAGGAAGTCCTATGATCCAGCGGTTTGAAGTGGGCAAGCGCCTTTCGGAAATGGCCGTATTCAACCGGACCGTGTATCTGTCCGGTCAGGTTGCCGAGGACAGCAGCGCCAGCATCCAGGTCCAGACCAGCCAGGTGCTGGCTGCGATCGATGACTTGCTGGCCCAGGCGGGCAGCGACAAGACCCGGATCCTGCATGCGCAGATATTCCTCCGCGACCTCGGCGACTTCGCCGCCATGAACCAGGTGTGGGAGGAGTGGCTGGTCGAGGGCCATGCGCCGACGCGGGCCACGGTCCAGGCGGCGTTGGCCGATCCGAAGTGGAAGGTGGAGATCGTGGTGGTCGCGGCCGCCTAGGCGGCCAGCGCGGGCAAAACAAAGGGCGGCCCGCCTTCCGGCAATCCGCCCTGCAAGATTCCTTGTTGCAACAGCCGCCTGGGCGGCTTACTTGCTCTTCTTCTTTTCCTGCTTCTCGGCGCGCTTTTCCTTCAAGGTCTTGGTCGGCGCCTTCTTTTCGCTTTTCTTCTGGTCCATTCCCTTGCTCATACATGCCTCTGGTGGTCGGGTGAAGGTGGGGGCGCGCAATCGCGCCGTGGTCTGGCTAGTGTCGGCACCCGGTCGTGCCGGCGTCAATCATCGCCGATGGAATGACCCCGCACCAGCCAGCTCAGAAGCGTTCGCCAACCGGCAGGTAGCGCCATTCGCCCACCGGCATGCGGCTCAGCGGGACGCGGCCTATGCGCAGGCGCCGGATCGACAGCACGTCCAGTCCCACCTGGCCGCACATATGCCGCAACTGTCCCGGCCGCACCGCCTTGATCGCGAAGCGCAGGCGGTTCTCGCTCTGCCAGCTGACCTTGGCCCGGGGCAGGGCGCGCCCCTGGTAGAGCATGCCGTCGCACAGGCGGGGCAGGCCGTAGGGAGCCAGCTCACCGTCGACCTCGACCACGAATTCCTGTTCGATCAGGTCCGCGTCCTCGCTCAGCCGGCGCCAGACCCGGCCGTCCTGGCTCAGCACCACCAGCCCGCTGGCTTCCTCGTCCAGCGGCATCAGCGGGGTCAGGCGCAGGAAATGGCGCTTGAGCACGCGGATCGCGGGATCGTCGCCCTCGGTGTGGCTGGCCGGCGTGGCCAGACGTGGACTGGCCTCGAAGGCGATGCCGGCCGGCTTGTGCAGCAGCAGGGTCGCCGGCTCGGCCGCTTCCAGGTCCGCGTCCGGGTCGATCAGCACGACCTGGGTGGTGATCGGGTGCTGGGGCGCGTCGATCACTTCGCCGTCCACGGTGACCCAGCCGCCCTGGATGTATTGGTCGGCTTCGCGGCGGGAGCAGCCGGCGATCTCGGCCACGCGTTTGGCCAGGCGGATCGGTTCAGGCATGTCGTGATTCATGGGTTTGCGGGCGGGCAGTGTAAGCGTTGGCCCGGTATCGGCGCGCTTTTTCCCGGTTCCGGTCGCCACGCAGGCACAATGGGCGCCTTCCAAGCAGAACCCCCGACTGGATGAAGACCCCGCAAGGCCTGCAAGCGCTGATCGACGACGGCGTGATCGATGAAGTGATGCGCCCGCTCAAGAGCGGCAAGGAAGCTGCGGTGTACGTGGTCCGCAGCGGCGAGGAGGTGCGTTGCGCCAAGGTTTACAAGGACATGGCCCAACGCAGCTTCCAGCAGCGTGTGCAATACCAGGAAGGGCGCAAGGTGCGTGGCAGCCGCGAGGCCCGGGCCATCGGCAAGGCCAGCAAGTACGGGCGCAAGCAGCAGGAAGTGGCCTGGAAGAACACCGAGGTCGACGCGCTGTACCAGCTGGTGGAGGCCGGGGTCCGGGTGCCGCGCCCGCATGGCTATTTCCATGGGGTGCTGGTGATGGACCTGGTCACCGACGCCGCCGGCTTCTCGGCGCCGCGCCTGGGCGAACTGGAACTGGAGGCGGACGTGGCGCGCGAGTACCACGCCTTCCTGGTGCGCCAGGTCCAGCTGATGCTGTGCATCGGCCTGATCCATGGAGACCTGTCGGCCTACAACGTGCTGGTCGGCGAGGAAGGTCCGGTGGTGATCGATTTTCCCCAGGTTGTCAGCGCGGGCGGCAACAATGCGGCGCGGGCCATGCTGCTGCGCGACGTCAACAACCTGACCGCCACCCTCGGCGCCTTTGCCCCCGAGTTGCTGGACACCTGGTATGGCGAGGAGATGTGGGCGTTGTTCGAGGCCGGCGAGCTGCAGGCTGACACGCCCCTGACCGGCAAGTTCGTTCACGACGAGAGCAGCGTCGACCTGGACGGCGTCCGCGACGCGATCAACGACGCGCGCGAGGAGGCATTGATACGCCAGCAGGGCCGCGAGGCTGCCGCAGAGCAGGATTGACCGTCCGCTCTTTCCGATTCCCATTCCAGATTCCCACTTCACAGGACCATCAGATGACCATTTCCCTGCACGCCGCTTCGGTTCCCGTGTTCCAGCAGTTGCTGGGCAGCCTGGACCAGTTGCTGGCCAAGGCCGAAGCGCATGCCGCCGAGCGCAAGATCGACCCGGAAGCCCTGCTGCAGGCGCGCCTGTACCCGGACATGTTCCCGTTGTTGAAGCAGGTGCAGATCGCCTGCGATTTCGCCAAGGGCGTGAGCGGCCGGCTTGCCGGCGCCGAGCTGACGGTGTTCGACGATCAGGAAAAGAGTTTCGCCGATCTGCGCGCGCTGGTCGCGCGCGCGCTGGGTTTCATCGGCGGGCTGGATCCGGCCTCCTTCGAGGGCGCCGGGACTCGCGAGATCGTGCTGCGGCCGGGCACCCCGAAGGAACGGAAGATGGCGGGCCAGCACTACCTGCTGCACTACGGGCTGCCACAATTCTTCTTCCACGTCACCACCGCCTACGACCTGCTGCGCCACAATGGCGTGGAGGTCGGCAAACGCGACTACATGGGAGCTTACTGATGCACGTTTCCAACATCCTCGATGGAGCAGTTGCATGACCAGTCGCGCGCCCAAGCCCTGGGATCGAAGCAATCCGGCCGGCCCCGGCGGTCACGTCAAGCTGACCCCCGAGCAGATCGAGCAGGCGCGGCAACGCGCCGAAGCAGCCGGTCGTAAATACCCGAACCTGGTGGACAACATGTACGTGGCGTCACTGGCCCGCAAGCGTCGCGACGGCAAATCCACCTGATGCGTTGGCTGCGAGCGACGGGATTGCGGGGGCGGGCGTGAGCTGGCTGGGCCTGGTCATGGTCGTGGTAGGCATCTACCTGGCGATCAAGGTCGCCGGCTTCGCCTTGAAGCTGGTGCTGTGGTTGGTGGTGATCGCGGGCGCCTACTGGCTGCTTGCGCCTTACCTTGGATTGCCGTTCCCGTTCTGAACGAATGAGCGTTTGTCATATGCGTGACGCGCAACGCTAACCATTCCTCAACACGCGCATCGCTATCCTATTGCCACGTCCGCGATCGTCGCGGGCAAGGATGCAGATCCTTGCCGGGCCATGGCGGACGACCAGACAAACCCCTGCATCAGCCCGTCTTCGCGGCTTTCAGCCAGGCTACCGCGCCGTTGCCGGCGCGGTAGCCGCTGGCGAAGCACGCGGTCAGCAGGTAGCCGCCGGTGGGTGCTTCCCAGTCGAGCATTTCGCCGGCGCAGAAGGTGCCGGGCATCGCCTCCAGCATCAACGCCGCATCCATCGATTCCAGGCGCACACCGCCGGCGCTGCTGATTGCCTCGGCCAGCGGGCGCGGACGCCTGAGGGTGAGCGGCAGGCGGTGGATCGTGGCCGCCAGCACGGCCGGATCGTCCAGCTGCGTCTTGTCCAGCAGTTCGTAGAGCAGTGCCGCCTTCGCCCCGCTGATGCCCGCCTGGCGACGCAGGTGCTCGCTGGTGCTGCGATGACCGCGTGGCCGGGACAGGTCCTGCTGCAACCGTTGCAGGCTGCGACCGGGCGCCAGGTCCAGTTGCAGGATGGCATGGCCGGCACGCTTGATGGACTGGCGCAATTCCGCCGACAGCGCGTAGACCAGGCTGCCTTCGATGCCATCGGCGCTGATCACGCATTCGCCCTGCAACTGGTGCTCGCCGCCGCTGGCATCGCGCCAGTGGGCCACCACGGGCTTCAGCGGCGCGCCGGCGTGGCGCGTGGCCAGGTGCTGGCTCCAGTCCACGTCGAAGCCGCAGTTCGCCGGCTGCAGGGGCGCGAGGTCGACGCCACGTTCTCGGAGCAGCGGTTGCCAGGTCCCGTCCGAACCCAGTTGCGGCCAGCTTCCGCCGCCCAGGGCCAGGACCACCGCATCGGCGTGCGCTTCGATTTCCCCGTCGGGCGTGGCGAAGCGCAGGCCGGCTTCGCTCCAGCCCAGCCAGCGATGCTGGACATGGAAGCGGACGCCGCTCTCGCGCAGCCGGCGCACCCAGCCGCGCAGCAGGGGGGCGGCCTTGAGATCGGCCGGAAAGACCCGGCCGGAACTGCCGACGAAGGTCTCGACCCCGAGTCCACGCGCCCATGCGCGCAAGCCATCGGCGTCGAAGTCCCGCAGCCAGTCCGCAATTTCGGGTGCGCGCTCACGATAACGCTGGACGAAGGAAGGGCCGGCTTCGGAATGGGTGAGGTTGAGGCCGCCCTTGCCGGCGATCAGGAACTTGCGGCCCACCGAACCCTTGGCTTCATACAGGTCCACTTCCAGTCCTGCACCGCGTGCGACCTCGGCGGCCATCAGTCCGGCGGGGCCGCCACCGACCACCGCCAGGCGCGGTGTCCTGCCTGTCGTCGACATGCCGGATCAAAGCGCCTTGACGTCGAGGAGTTCGACTTCGAACACCAGCGACGAATTCGGCGGGATCTCGCCATTGCCTGCGCCGTCGCGTCCATAGCCCAGCCAGGCCGGTATCAGCAGGCGGCGCCTGCCACCGACCTTCATGCCGGCCACGCCCTCGTCCCAGCCGCGGATCACCTGGCCGGCGCCGAGCCGGAAGGTGAAAGGCTGCTTGCGATCGACCGAACTGTCGAACTTCGCGCCCTGCAGGTTGGCCACGCGCTTGTCGTAGAGCCAGCCGGTGTAATGCACGGTCACCTCCGAACCCGGCGTGGCGAGCGCACGGGTGCCGGTTTTCTCGTCCACGCGCTGTAGTTCAGCGACGCTGCCACCGGGCGGCGGGCCGGGATCGGCGCATCCGCCCAGGACGAGCAGGGCGGCCAGCAGGCAGGCGAAGCGCATGGGTTTTCCAGTGCAAACGGGTCGCGCAGGTTAACAAATGCCGCCATCGCACGGCGTGGCCGTTATCATGGCGCAATGGCCAAGCTGCTCCTCAACCTGCGCAACGTGCCCGAAGACGAAGCCGATGAAGTGCGCGCCTGGCTGGCCGAAAGCGGAATGGATTTCTATGAGACCCAGGCCAGTCCCTGGGGCATTTCCTCGGGCGGGATCTGGCTGCGCGAAGACGCCGACATCGTCCGCGGCAAGGCGATGATGGCCGAATACCAGGCCGGGCGCCGGCAGCGCGCGCTGGCCGAACAGGCCGAAGCGCGCGCCGAGGGCAGGCAGGAGACGTTTTCCGGCCTGCTCCGGCAGCGGCCGCTGTATGTGGTCGGCATGCTGGCGGCGATCGTGGCCATCATCGTCCTCACCCTTGGGTTGCCTTACCTGTTCCTCCACTGAAACTCCTGCGCCGAAAACTCCTGCGCAGGGATACGCCTGACGCGGGCACCAGGCTGGCAGGCGCCTGTCGTATTCGGCTTCCAGCCGCGTGTGCGTCTTCCAGAAACCCTCCGGTTCAACGCCGCGCAGGCGTGCATCGAGGATCCCGACATGCGTGTGCCAGCCCCCCGCGACGCTGAGCATCTGCTCGCGGTCCGGCAGGCGGCTGTGCACGATGCGCAGCAGCACTTCGTCGCCCTGCGAGGTCAGCTCGAAGCGCACGTGCGAGGGGTGTTCGCCGCTGCCCCAGTCGAAGGCGAGCAGGTTGGGCGGCTCGCACTCGGTGATCCTGCCCTGCAGATGGCTCTCGCCCGCGTGGCGGGCGTATTTCGGCGGGGGCGGTTCGTCGTTGCCGGTCAGTTTGGAGTTGTCGAAACAAAGATCGACCCGGCCGTCGACCCGTTGTTCCATGTCGCCGCTGGCCAGCCACTGGCCGCGCTTGTCCGCTTCGGTGAGGAAGGCCCAGACCCGCTCGATGGGGCCGGGCAGGCGGCGTTCCAGGCGCACGGTGGCGGGTGC
>SEHC01000121.1 GCA_004173415.1 Lysobacteraceae bacterium | reverse complement strand
GCCTTCGAATTCGATTGAGTCGTCTTTCGACATGAAAACCTGCAGGTGTAGCGAGCGGCGTTGGCCGTAAGGGCGGAGATTCTACGCCTGGGCGGCGGCGCATGCAAAAAATGCGTTAATCCTCACCCACCCCGGCCAGGGGGGCGGCCTCCAGAAGGCCGAAGCGGGAGGTCCAGGGACCCTGCAGGCCAGGGAACTCAACCAGCTTCCCGACCTCGGCCAGGAACACCACGCGGGGCCAGCTTTCCGCTCCCAGGCTCACCAGGTGGGGGTTCTCGACCTGGGCATCGATCAGCGGCCAGTCCCATTGGCGCAGGCGGAAGGCCAGCCCGGCCAGCGCCACCTTGGAGCCGCCGGAGCGACCGCTGAACATGCTTTCGCCGAAGAACATGCGGCCGATGGCCACCCCGTAGATCCCACCCACCAGCAGGCCGTCCTCGAACACCTCAACCGAGTGGGCATGGCCCAGCCGGTGCAGCTCAAGGTAGGCAGCTTGCATCTCCCCGGTGATCCAGGTGCCGTCCTGGCCTGGACGCGGGCTGCCGGCACAGGCCGAAACCACCTGCGCGAAGGCCGTGTCGGCGCGGACCACCCAGCGGCTTTGCCGCAACTGGCGCCGGAATCGCGATGCCAGCCTGATCGCCTCGGTGCGGAACACCATGCGCGGATCCGGCGTCCACCACAGGATCGGCTGGCCGTCCGAATACCAGGGAAAGATTCCCTGCCGGTAGGCGTTGAGCAGGCGGGGAGGGGACAGGTCGCCGCCGACGGCCAGCAGGCCGTCGGGCTGCAGCAGCGCCTCCCCGGCCGGCGGGAAGGGCGCCAAGGGATCAGCGGTCAGGAACGCGGGTCTGCGCATGGCTGCAGCCTAACCGCCGGGGCCGGCCTGGGACTTGAACGGCGAATGCGCCGCCAGGCTGGCCGCATACCGACGCACCGAGGCCGATTCCTCCGCGCACCAGGGTCGCAGCGCCTCGGCGAACTGCGGATCGGCGATCCAGTGCCGGCTGTGGACGATCGCGGGCAGGAATCCGCGTGCCAGCTTGTGCTCGCCCTGCGCGCCCGGCTCGAACACGTCCAGGCCTTCGCGAAGGCAGTACTCGATGCCCTGGTAGTAGCAGGTCTCGAAATGCAGGCCGGGCAAGGTCTCCAGGGCGCCCCAGTAACGCCCGTAAAGGGTGTTGCCTCCACGCAGGCACAGCGCCCCGGCGATAGTCCTGCCTTCGCGCTCGGCCAGGAACAGGACCAGGTTGCGCGGCATGGCGACCGCCAGGTGGCGCAGGAATTCCAGGGTCAGTGCCGGCGAGTTGCCGTAATCGCGGAAGGTCAGCAGGTAGAAAGCGAACATCGTCGCCAGGTCCTGGTCGCTGGCTTCGTCGCCATGCACGACCCGGAAAGCCACCCCCGCGCGCAGCACCTTGTTGCGCTCCTGGCGGATGTTCTTGCGGTGCTTGTGGTCGAAGGCGGCCAGGAATCCGTCGAAGTCCTTCCATCCCGACTGGTTTCGCCAGTGGTACTGCACGTCGATGCGGGCCAGCCAGTCCTTCCCGAATACAGGCTCTTCCGCGGACGAATGGAAATTGACGTGGGCCGAGGACAATCCGTCCTGCCGCGCCTGCGCGACCACTCCCGCAAGCAAGGCATGCCGGTTTCCTTCGCCGTGGGCCAGCAGGCGGGGGCCGGTGACCGGCGAGTAGGGCACCGCGCCCAGCCACTTGGGGAAGTAGTCGAGCCCGTGCTGCGCATAGGCGTGGGCCCAGGCATGGTCGAACACGAACTCGCCGTGCGAGTTCCGCTTCAGGTAACCCGGCGCCGCCGCCGCCAGCGCCCCGTCTTCCCACAAGGTCACGTGGCGTGGGCGCCAGCCCCAGTCCTCCCGCAGGCAGGCGTGCTGCTCGAGTCCGGCCAGGAACGCATGGCTGACGAACGGGTTGCGCCCGTCGTGAAGCGCATCCCAGGAAGCGGCCGGAATCGCGGCGAGGTCGTCGACAAGCCGGACTTCGCTCATCGCAGGGCGCTATCGGCGCAGTCGTGCCCGGCCAGCACGCGCTGCCTGCAGAAATCGGAACGCAAGGAACCGGCCTCGGCCGGCGTCCAGCCCGGCCGGATCATGCCCGGCCCGACCTGGCGCGCATCAGGCATCCTTGTCCAGGAAACGCTCGGCATCCAGCGCCGCCATGCAGCCGAATCCGGCCGAGGTGATCGCCTGGCGATAGTGCTGGTCGGCCACGTCGCCGGCGGCGAACACCCCCGGCACCGTGGTCTGGGTGGCATTGCCATCCAGCCCCGAGCGGATGGTCAGGTAGCCGTTGTTCATGCCGAGCTGGCCTTCGAACAGGCCGGTGTTGGGGGTATGGCCGATGGCCACGAACAGGCCATGCGCGGTGATCTCGCGGGTGCTCCCGTCCTGGACCGACTTCAGCCGCACCCCGGTCACCCCGGCTTCGTTGCCGAGCACTTCATCCACCGCGTGGTGCCAGACCAGCTCGATCTTCCCCGACTGGACCTTGGCGAACAGCTTGTCCTGCATGATCTTCTCGGCGCGCAGGCTGTCGCGGCGATGGACCAGGTAGACCTTGCGGGCGATGTTGGAGAGGTACAGCGCCTCCTCGACCGCGGTGTTGCCGCCACCCACCACGACCACGTCCTGGTCGCGGTAGAAGAAACCGTCGCAGGTCGCGCAGGCCGAGACTCCGCGGCCCTTGAAGGCTTCCTCCGATTCCAGGCCCAGGTACTTGGCGGTCGCGCCGGTGGCGATGACCAGCGCGTCGGCGGTGTATTCGCCGTTGTCGCCGACCAGCTTGAACGGGCGCTGGGCCAGGTCCACGGTATGGATATGGTCGAAGATGACTTCGGTATCGAAGCGCTCGGCATGCGCCTGCATGCGGTTCATCAGGTCCGGGCCCATCAGGCCGTGCGCATCGCCCGGCCAGTTGTCCACTTCGGTGGTCGTCATCAACTGGCCACCCTGCTGCAGGCCGGTGACCAGGACGGGTTTGAGGTTGGCGCGGGCGGCGTAGACCGCGGCGGTCCAGCCAGCCGGGCCGGAACCCAGGATCAACAGGCGGCAGTGCTTGGAAGTGCTCATGTATACTCAAAATGAGGGTCGGGAATGCGCTGACGGCATGGTTCTTGCCGGTTCGTCGCAGGTCCATAGAGTGGCGGGGGGGCGCAATCGAATCAAGGCGCGTGAATGGGATGCGCTGGTCCGCGCGCCTGCTTCAGCGCCTCGTCGCTGGCTGCGGCAAGCCAGCAGCCATTCCGGCCGGCCGGTTGGAACAAGGCTCAGATTTGTACTGAAATACCTTCTCGATTCGTTTATTATCAAAGACTAATGCAGCATTCCTAAGGTCTGGTCGATAGGTGGCAAAGCAGCTTCCGGAAACTTCCAAAGCCAAGGGTGCCAATTCGGCCGCCCGCAAGCAGTCGCCGGTGGCCAATCCCCGCCGCCAACGCCTCTGGCGCGACCTCGCGCTGATCGCCATCGCACCGCTGTTGCTGTATCTGCTGGCCAGCCTTGGCACCTATTCGGCCGATGATCCCGGCTGGTCGCAGTCCGGCAGCCTGGCCGCGCCCATCCACAACCTCGGCGGCCGGGTAGGGGCCTGGGTAGCCGACGTGCTGCTCTACCTCTGTGGCTATGTCGCCTTCCTGTTGCCGATCATGCTCGGCGTGGTGGCCTGGATCGCCTTGTTCGGCATGGATACCGACGGCGATGGCGAAGCCGACCTGGGTCCGGCGCTGCGGCTGATCGGCATGGTCGGTTTCCTGATTTCCTCCACCGGCCTGCTGTTCATGCGCAACGTGCCGGCGGCGGACTTCTCCGCCGGCCCGGGCGGCATCCTCGGCCGCCTGGTCGGCGGCTCGCTCAACAACCTGTTCGGCAGCCTGGGCGGCAATCTGTTCCTGCTGGCCCTGTTCCTGGTCTCGGTGACCCTGGCCACCGGCCTGTCGTGGTTCGCGGTGATGGAACGAATCGGCAAGGGCGTGATGGCCTTGCCGGCGCTGTTCCGGCGCGGCACCCACCAGGCCGCCGAGTGGCAGCAGACCCGGGTGATGCGGGAAGAGCGCGAGGAAGTACGCAAGGTCGATGCGGTCAAGCGCGCACGCCGCGAACCGGTCCACATCGAACCGCCGCCGGCCCCGGTGATCGAGAAGAGCGACCGGGCCAAGCGTGAGCAACAGATCCCGCTGTTCCATGGCACCGGCGGCGACGAATCCGGGATTCCGCCGCTGTCACTGCTGGACGACCCCAAGCCCCAGGCGCGCGGTTATTCGGAGGAGACCCTGGAGACGGTCTCGCGCCAGATCGAGTTCAAGCTCAAGGACTTCCGCATCGACGTCAACGTGGTCGGCGCCTATCCGGGTCCGGTCATCACCCGCTTCGAGATGGAGCCGGCGCCCGGGGTCAAGGTCAGCCAGATCAATTCGCTGGACAAGGACATCGCCCGCGGCCTGAGCGTGAAATCGGTGCGCGTGGTCGACGTGATCCCCGGCAAGTCGGTGATCGGCCTGGAGATCCCCAACACCAGCCGCGAGATGATCTATCTCAGCGAACTGCTGCGCTCCAAGGAATACGACAAGTCGGCCAGTCCGCTGACCATCGCCCTGGGCAAGGACATCGCCGGCCGGCCCACGGTCGCCGACCTGCAGCGCATGCCCCACCTGCTGGTGGCCGGCACCACCGGCTCGGGCAAGTCGGTGGCGGTCAACGCCATGGTCCTGAGCCTGCTGTACAAGGCCAGCGCCAAGGACGTGCGCATCCTGATGATCGACCCGAAGATGCTGGAGCTGTCGGTTTACCAGGGCATCCCGCACCTGCTGGCGCCGGTGGTCACCGACATGAAGGAGGCCGCCAACGGCCTGCGCTGGTGCGTGGCGGAAATGGAGCGTCGCTACAAGCTGATGAGCGCGGTCGGCGTGCGCAACCTGGGCGGCTTCAACAAGAAGGTCAAGGACGCGCAGGACGCCGGCCAGCCGTTGATGGACCCGCTGTTCAAGCCCAACCCCGACCTGGCCGAAGCGCCGGTGCCGCTGGAGACGCTGCCGTTCATCGTCATCTTCATCGACGAATTCGCCGACATGATGATGATCGTCGGCAAGAAGGTGGAGGAGCTGATCGCGCGACTGGCGCAGAAATCGCGCGCCGCCGGCATGCACCTGATCCTGGCCACGCAGCGCCCGTCGGTGGACGTGATCACCGGCCTGATCAAGGCCAACATCCCCACCCGCATCGCCTTCCAGGTCTCCAGCAAGATCGACTCGCGCACCATCCTCGACCAGTCCGGCGCCGAGACCCTGCTGGGCATGGGCGACATGCTGTATTTGCCGCCCGGCACGGCCATGCCCGAACGCATCCACGGCGCCTTTGTCAGCGACGAGGAAGTGCATCGCGTGGTCGAGCACCTCAAGGCGACCGGCAAGGCCGACTACATAGACGGCGTGCTGGAGGAAGTGCAGACCATGGGCGATGGCACCGTGGTCGGCGCCACCGGGCTGCCCGAGGCCGCGGCCGGGTCCGGCGATGCGGAAAGCGACCCGCTGTACGACGAAGCCGTGAAGATCGTCACCGAGACGCGGCGCGCCTCGATTTCCGGCGTGCAGCGACGCCTCAAGATCGGCTACAACCGGGCCGCACGCCTGGTCGAAGCGATGGAAGCGGCGGGCGTGGTCTCGCCGCCGGAACACAATGGCGACCGCAGCGTGCTGGCCCCGCCACCACCGCGTGGCTGAACCTGCCCGTCCACTTCGCGGCCCCACCCGCCAGAACAACCGGAACCGCCCATGCGCCTGATTGGCCTCGTCCTGTCGATCGCTCTGTTGCCCACGTTAGTACGGGCCCAGGACGCCGCGCAAACCGCGCCATCACCGGAACCTGCCGGCTCCCAGGCTGCCGCGCCGCAGACCACGGACGAGGCGCCCGAACCGGCCAACAGCTTCAGCTATGTGCGTTACCGCGCCGACTACGGACAGCGCCATGAGGTACCGGCCGACAAGATCTATACCCAGGAAAGCTATTCCAGCGCTTCGGCCGCCATGTATGCCGACCGCAAGGTCAAGGTCATCGTCTTCCCCAACCTGGCGCCCGGCACGCGACTGGTCTACCGCTACCGCCAGAAGCAGAACATCGCCTACTTCCCGGGATATTTCGGCCTGTGGGAAAACTTCAGCCTGTTCACCCAGTACGACGATGCCAGGGTCACGCTGAGCGCCCCGGCGTCCTTGCCCATGCAGGTCTACAGCCGCGGCGTGCAGGGAGGCGACCGCCCGGAAGTGCGGGGCGGCCAGGCGCGCTGGTCATGGTCCTACCGGCGCAGCACCCCGATGCAGAACCAGAACTGGACCACCGCGGGTTGGGAGTACGGCCCGACGATCATGGCCAGCACCTACGCCGATTACCCGGCCCTCGGCCGCGCCTACCAGTTGAAGGGCGCAGAAGCGGCGCGGGTCACGCCTGCGGTCGCCGATCGCGCCGCGCAGATCACCCGCGGCATCGATGACCGCCGGCTACAGGCCGCGGCGATCTACCAGTGGGTTGCGCGGAACATCCGCTACGTCGCCGTCTACCTGGGCAACGGTGGACTGGAACCGAATCCGGCCGACAGCATCCTTGCCAACCGCTACGGCGACTGCAAGGACCATACCGTCATCCTCGAGGCACTGCTGGCAGCCAAGGGCATCGTCAGCACCCCGGTGCTGATCGGCGCCGGCGGCGGACCCACCTTGCCGCAGGTGGCGGTGCTGGGTCGTTTCAACCACGCAATCAATTACCTGCCCGAATTCGACCTGTACCTGGATTCGACTAGCCCCTACGCACGCTTCGGCCAATTGCCGGCCAGCGACCTGGGCGCGCCGGTGGTCCACACCGCCGATGGCCGGATCGCCCGCACCCCGCCCAACGATCCGGCCGTCAGCGCCTATCGGGCCAGCAGCCATTACGAATTCAAGGCCGACGGCAGCGTCAGCGGACGCACCGTGCAGGACAGCGGTGCCTCGGGCGAAATCGGCCTGCGCGGCGCCTTCGCCCAGTTGACTTCGCAGAACCGGGCCCGCATCCAGGAGTCGATCATGTCGGCCTCCGGCTTCAATGGCGCCGGCCGCATCAGGCTGCAGGGCGAAGTCGACGACCTGTCCCGGCCATTCGGTTATGCGTTCGATTTCGATGCCTCGGACTACGTCGACTTCAGCACCGTCGGCGGCATGGTGCTGCCGGATCCGCCTGGCGCCGAATCGATGCGCAACATCCACGCCACGGCCTCCAGCCCGGCCAACGCAACGCCGTTCTACTGCAACGACAGCCTTCGCGAGGAAACCTACACGCTCGACTTCCCCGCCAGCGTGCCGATCATCGCGGTGCCGCGCAGCGACAGTTTCGAAAATGCCGCAGGATCATACGAATCGAGTTGGAAGCAGGAGGGGCAGCGGGTAGTCGCGACCCATCGCCTCAGGCTGAACGCCATCCACGGCAATGACAAGGTCTGCCAGCCCGGGGACTATCCCGCGTTCCGCGAGATCTACCAGCAGGTGCGGCGTGGCTTCCGCGCGCAGATCGTTTACGGCGACCTGGAGGCGGTGCCCGCGCCTGTACGGGCAGGGCAATGAGTTCAGCTGGCACCGGCATGATCGGCACGTGTTCAGCTTCGGCTGGCGACACTGTGCCCCGAACGTAAACCAAGGATTCCCGATGAAGCAGTCCCTCCGCATGTGGTTCCCCGCGCTGGTCCTGGGCGGCGCATTCCTGGCCGGCAACGCATCGGCCGGCGCGCGCGACAGCCTCAAGGCCTTCACCACCGGCCTCAAGGGTCTGGACGGGCAGTTCACCCAGCAGGTGTACGACACCAAGGGCAAGCTCAAGGAGACCTCCAGCGGTCGGGTCGCGCTTTCGGCCCCGCGCCTTTTCCGTTGGGAATACGCCAAGCCGTATCCGCAGCTGATCGTCGCCGATGGGGCCAAGGTCTGGGTCTACGATCCCGACCTGCAGCAGGTCACCGTGCGAGGGCAGGGCAGCGAGGAGCAGAACAGCCCCCTGTCTGCACTGATCGATCCGTCCAAGCTCGACAAACAGTTCAACGTCAAGGAAAGCGGCAATGCCGATGGCCTGGAGTGGCTCACCCTGACCCCGAAGGTGGAGGGCGATGCCGGTTTCCAGTCCGCGAAACTGGGCTTTGGCAAGGCAGGGCTGGCCAGGATGGAGGTCGTGGACGCCGTGGGCCAGAACACCCGCATAAACTTCAGCGGCTGGAAGCGCAATCCCGCTTTCACGGGCAGCACGTTCAAGTACACGCCAGGCAAGGGCGTGGACGTGGTCGGCGACCTCTGAGCACGCATGGCGGGCGCATGACGCGCTCGCCTACAATGGCTACGTGGCCAAAGCCAAGTCAAAACTGACCGACGAACCCGACCTGCTCAGCGTTGACCGCAGCGCGATGCGGCCACTGGCCGAACGCATGCGTCCGCGCAGCCTGGATGAAATGGTCGGGCAGCGCAGGCTGCTGGCGCCAGGCAGCGCATTGCGTCGCGCGGTTGAATCCGGCCATGTGCATTCGATGATCCTGTGGGGTCCGCCCGGCTGCGGCAAGACCACCCTGGCCCTGCTGCTCGCCCGCTATGCGGACGCCGAGTTCAAGGCGATATCCGCGGTTCTGTCGGGCCTGCCCGAAGTGCGCCAGGTCCTGGCGGAAGCCGCCCATCGCTTCGCCGATGGCCGCCATACGGTCTTGTTCGTCGACGAGGTCCATCGCTTCAACAAGGCCCAGCAGGATGCGTTCCTGCCGCATATCGAACGCGGCACGATCCTGTTCGTCGGCGCGACCACCGAGAATCCTTCGTTCGAGCTCAATTCCGCGCTGCTCTCGCGCTGCCGCGTCCACGTGATGGAAGCGGTTTCCCGCGAGGACATCATGCAAGCACTCAAGCACGCGCTGGACGACGAAGCCCGCGGCTTGGGCGGGCAGGGCATCCACGTCCCGGACACGTTGCTGGACGAGATCGCCGGGGCCGCCGATGGCGACGTCCGCCGCGGCCTGACCCTGCTGGAAATCGCAGCCGAACTCGCCTCGGGCGAAGGCGGCGAGATCACCGAACAAACCCTCCTGCAGGTGCTGGCCGACCGGACCCGCCGCTTCGACAAGGGTGGCGAGCAGTTCTACGACCAGATCTCGGCCCTGCACAAATCCGTGCGCAGCTCCAATCCGGACGGGGCGTTGTACTGGCTGGCAAGGATGCTGGACGGTGGCTGCGACCCGGGTTACCTGGCCCGTCGCATGACCCGCATGGCGGTGGAGGACATCGGCCTGGCCGATCCGCGCGCCTTGCAGATGGCCATCCAGGCCTGGGATACCTATGACCGCCTCGGCAGCCCCGAGGGCGAACTGGCCCTGGCCCAGCTGGTGATCTACCTGGCCAGCACCGCAAAATCCAATGCCGCCTACGTGGCCTTTGGCGCGGCCCGCGTCGACGTGCGCCAGTACGGCACCCAGGATGTCCCGCTGCATCTTCGCAATGCTCCGACCAAGCTGATGAAGGAGCTGGGCTACTCCAGGGGTTACCAGTACGACCACGATGCCGAGGACGGCATCGCCCTGGGGCAGACCGCCTTCCCCGACGCGATGGGCGAACGGGTCTATTACCAGCCCGTCGAGCGGGGCATGGAGATCAAGCTGAAGGAGAAGCTCGACGCCCTGCGTGCCGCGCGCGCCGAAGCTGTGCGCAAGTCGCAGGCGCGCTGAGCATGTGGGCGGGGACCGCCTGGCAGCAACTGGCGCTGGTGATGGCCGGCGGTGCGCTTGGCGCGGCGGGTCGCTTCTGGCTGGGCGCGCTCTTGCTGCGTCAGCTCGGAACGGGATTTCCATGGGGCACCCTGGCGGTGAACCTGCTCGGCTCCTTCGCCGCGGGCTTCCTGGTGATGTGGCTGGAAGCACGCGGCCCTTCCGCGCTCTATTGGCGCGCCTTCCTGGTGGTCGGCATGCTCGGTGCAATGACCACGTTCTCTGCACTGATGGTGGAATGCCTGTTGCTGGCGCGAAACGACCGCGTCCCGCAGTTGCTGTCCTACCTGGCCATCAGCATCATCGCCGGCTTGGCCCTGGTGTGGCTGGGAAGCAGGGTGGCCATGTCGATCAGGCCAGCACTGGGCTGACTGCAGCCGCATCCAAACCTGCATACAGCGACGCTTTCTCCAGCGCAACCGCGACCCTTCCGGCGCGAAGAAAAGCCTGTTTTCCCTCCTGAAATCAGCTGCCTGCGATTTTCTGACAAATGGTCTTAACGGCCCACCCCGCTGGCCGGAGCATCAATCATGGTCAGTTTGTCCGCTTCTCATTTTTACGTGCGTTATTGGCCCGCCCGCTTGTAATCGACGCTACAGGAGTCCGGCACACGAACCTCCTGTAGAACATTAATTCTTCTTCACAAACTCCATGCGCATCAATAACAAAACCTTTATTAAATGCGACGAGCGTCTTATTCAGCACCTCCCCCGGGTGTGGGACGCAGGAGAAACCGATATGAGCACCAAGAAGACCACGCTTGCCACGGCATTGCTTCTGGCGATAGGGATCTCGGCGGCAGCTGCTGCGGCCGAGAACACCGAGAATGGGCCAGGAAGCAACCTGCAGGTGGCAATTGACGGCTCCGTCACCGACAACAGTGACAACAGTGACAACAGCAATAACAGCGACAACAGCTTCACTGACAACAGCGACAACAGCGACAACAGTTTCACTGACAACAGCGACAACAGCGACAACAGCGACAACAGCGACAACAGCGATAACAGCGACGACCACAGCGGTGACAACCGCAACAACGATGGCTATGCCGAATCGGATGGATACGGCACCACCGCTGCGAACAACGGCAGTACCGCGACTTCCAACTTCACCAACTCCTTCAACACCAGCAAGGCGATCGCCAAGACCGAGCTCAATGGCTACGTGAGCGACGTCAGCGTCTACGACCTCGGCAACGTGGCCCGCAACCATGGCGA
>SEHC01000583.1 GCA_004173415.1 Lysobacteraceae bacterium | reverse complement strand
TCCGAGGACGCCACCGTGGTCCTGGGCACCGTGCTGGACCCGGACATGCAGGACGAAGTCCGCGTGACCGTGGTCGCGACCGGCCTGAACCGCAATGCCGCCGCGCGCCAGCCGATCGGCCGTGGGGAAATCCAGAGCCAGCGCGAACCGCAGCGGGCACCGATCAAGCTGGTCCGCGACGCCACCACCGGCATGCCGCTGTACGACGCCAACAGCATGGACCCGGTCTCCGGCGCGGTCGGCGGGCTGGGCCTGGGCCTGCGTCGCGGCAGCGCCGAACCGGCGGCGGCGCCTGCGCCTGCGCCGGCCATCGCCGAACTGCCGGACTACCTGGACATCCCGGCCTTCCTGCGTCGCCAGGCCGACTGACCGGCGGATCGACCGGCCGGCCGAGGCCCTGGTGGCGCGGCTGGCAAATGAAGGAAAGCGCCTGGGGCGTGCCAGCCCCTTGCGCCAGGACCGTCCTGTCCCTTGCTGCCGGGCCGATTGCGTCCGGCAGGTTTTTACATCGGCCGGCGGGTGGAAGTGGCACTGCCCGCACATTGTTTCAGTAGTGGGACGATAAGATTCTTCCGTTAAGATTCAGCTAATTGCGTGCTATTCTCGCCGCCAATTCGACTCCGGAAACCGCCACCCCCGATGGCCCAGCAGCGCACCCTGAAGAATGTGATCCGCGCCACCGGCGTGGGACTGCATAGCGGGGAAAAGGTCTACATGACCCTGCGGCCTGCGCCGGTGGACAAGGGCATCGTGTTCCGCCGCATCGACCTGGACCCGGTCGTCGAGATCCCGGCCGAC
This sequence comes from Lysobacteraceae bacterium, assembly GCA_004173415.1. Classification (GTDB taxonomy): domain Bacteria; phylum Pseudomonadota; class Gammaproteobacteria; order Xanthomonadales; family Xanthomonadaceae; genus Pseudoxanthomonas_A. Next base: position 503 of record SEHC01000583.1, on the reverse strand, counting down.
GCGAGCCTGGTCAGCGAGACCACCCTGTGCACCGGCCTGAGCCGGAACGGGGCCAAGGTCATGACCGTGGAACACCTGATGTCGGCGATGGCCGGGTTGGGCATCGACAACGCCTACGTGGAACTGTCCTCGGCCGAGCTGCCGATCATGGATGGTTCGGCCGGCCCGTTCGTGTTCCTGCTCCAGTCCGCTGGCGTCCAGGAGCAGGCCGCGGCCAAGCGCTTCATCCGCATCAAGCGCCGCGTGGAAGTGCGCGACGGCGACAAGCTCGCCAGTTTCGAACCCCATGACGGTTTCCGCCTGGGCTTCACCGTCCAGTTCGACCATCCGATGATCCCGGCCTCGCAGTCGCGCGCGGAGGTCGATTTCTCCACTTCGGCCTACACCAAGGAAGTCGCCCGGGCCCGCACCTTCGGCTTCATGCGCGACCTGGAATACATGCGCGAGCGCAACCTCGGCCTCGGCGGTTCCATGGACAACGCCATCGTGCTGGACGAGTTCCG
>SEHC01000582.1 GCA_004173415.1 Lysobacteraceae bacterium | reverse complement strand
CTCGAAGACGGCACCGTATTCGAGGGCGAATCCGTAGGCGCAAGCGGCCTTTCCGCCGGCGAAGTGGTGTTCAACACCGCCATGACCGGTTACCAGGAAGTCGTGACCGATCCTTCGTACGCCCGCCAGCTGGTCACCCTGACCTATCCCCATGTCGGCAACACCGGCTGTACCGAGCAGGACGACGAGGCCCGCCAGGTCTGGTCCGCCGGACTGATCGTGCGCGACGTGCCGCGCCGGCCCAGCAACTGGCGCAACCAGCAGGCCCTGCCCGAATGGCTGGTCCAGCGCGGCGTGGTCGCCATCGCCGGCATCGACACCCGCAAGCTGACCCGCATGCTCCGCGAACGCGGCGCCCAGAACGGCGCGCTGATGGCCGGCGTGGTCGACGTGGACCAGGCAGTGGAAGCGGCGCGCAAGTTTCCCGGCCTGAAGGGCATGGACCTGGCCAAGGTGGTTTCCACCACCAGCCGCTACCAGTGGCAGGAAGGCCAGATCGACCTGGACACCGGGCTTCCGGTCCGCGTCGATGCCCGCTTCAAGGTCGTGGCCTACGATTTCGGAGTCAAGCTCAACATCCTGCGCATGCTGGCCGAACGCGGCTGCGACGTCACCGTGGTCCCGGCCCAGACCAGCGCCGCCGAGGTCCTGGCGCTGAAGCCAGACGGCGTGTTCCTGTCCAACGGCCCCGGAGATCCGGCGCCCTGCGGCTACGCGATCGATGCGATCCGCGAGTTCGTCGCCCGCAAGCTGCCGACCTTCGGCATCTGCCTGGGCCACCAGTTGCTTGCCCTTGCCGCCGGCGCCAGCACCGTGAAGATGGCCAACGGCCACCATGGCGCCAACCATCCGGTCCAGGACCTGGCCACGGGCCGGGTGATGATCACTTCGCAGAACCACGGTTTCGCGGTCGACGAGTCCACGCTGCCGCCCAACGTGCGCGTGACCCATCGTTCGCTGTTCGACGGCACCAACCAGGGCATCGAGCTGGCCGACGCGCCGGCGTTCTCGTTTCAGGGCCATCCGGAAGCATCGCCGGGACCGCGCGACGTGGCGCCGTTGTTCGACCGGTTCGTGGTGTCCATGCAGAAAGGTTTGCAGTAAGGGGAGGCGGCGCAATGGGCGCCGTCATGTTCGATACAGTGCGACTGAGACAGGTCGCGATCAGGGAATACAAGGAGCAGTAGATGAAAATTGTGGGCCGTATGTTGTTGGCGCTGATGCTTCTGCCGATGCTGGCAATGGCGCGCGAAGTGCCGCTGCAGGACTTCTTCAAGGATGCCGAATTCACCGCCGTCAGCC
>SEHC01000581.1 GCA_004173415.1 Lysobacteraceae bacterium | reverse complement strand
GCGCGCGAACGGATTGACTTCCACCGAGGCCGACGACTCGACCGTCTCGGCAATCGTCTTGAAGCCGACCCAGCGCCCGGTGTAGCGGCTCATCGCCCAGCCGACCAGGCCCAGGTCGAGGATGTCCTGCACCCCGGCCGGGTTGAGCACCGGCATCATCGCGCTGACGAACTCGTCCTCGGAGCCGTGCGGCAGGGTCGAGCTGCGGCAGTTGTGGTCGTCGGCGGCCATCGCCAGCACGCCACCGTGCTTCGAAGTGCCGGCCGCGTTGCCGTGCTTGAACACGTCGCCGCAGCGGTCCACGCCCGGGCCCTTGCCGTACCACATCGAATACACGCCATCGACCTTGGCCCCGGGGAACAGGTTGGTCTGCTGGGTGCCCCAGACCATGGTCGCGCCGAGGTCCTCGTTGAGGCCGGGAATGAACTTCACCTGGGCCTCGGCCAGGTGCTTCTTGGCCCGCCACAGCTCCAGGTCGAAGCCGCCCAGCGGCGAGCCGCGGTAGCCGCTGATGAAACCGGCCGTGTTCAGGCCCGCGGCCTGGTCGCGCAGGCGCTGCATCAGCGGCAGCCGCACCAGGGCCTGGACCCCGCTCAGGTAGATGCGGCCGTCGGTGCGGGTGTACTTGTGTTCCAGGGTGTAATCGTTGTCCAGGGTGTCGATGGCCGGGGTATTGGCGGACGAGGGCGAGGTGAGTTCGGCGGTACTGGTCATGGCTGGCCCGGGTCTGGAAATGGCTGGCAAGGTTCCGGCGCGGGCCGGAACAGGGGGGCAAAATTGTAGCAGCGCGGTAAGATGCGCCCTTGTCCGCCCCTTTTTTGTGCATTGCAGCGGTTAGGATGCCAGGGGAGGTTGTTGGGTGATCAGGGGAATCGCGTGACTCTATTTCGTATTGCTTTGGCCCTCGTGTTGGCCACCGTCGCTTTGGGCGCCCAGGCGCAGGTCGTGACCAAGCCCAAGGAGTTCTACTTCAAGCAGGACCCGTCGACCGCACGCCCGATCGTGGTGGTGGAAGGCGAGGGCGAGGCGCTGGCCGCCGGGCTGGTGAAGGCGCGCGAGCGCGGCCGCCGCCAGGTCGAAGCCACCGCCCAGCTGGCCCACGTGGCCATGGCCGACAACCGCATCGAACTGGGCAAGCAGCTGTACGAACAGGCGGTCAGCGGCGCGGCGGCCAATAGCACGGTCGGGCGTTCGATCCGCTGGAACTACGCCTGGGACCTGTACCGCAACGGCGACTTCGCCCAGGCCTTCGGCCTGTGGAACGAACTGGCCTCGGGCTTCGGCGAGCCGGACTGGGTCCCG
>SEHC01000580.1 GCA_004173415.1 Lysobacteraceae bacterium | reverse complement strand
TCCACGCCCCCGGAAAGCAAAAACCCCCGCTTTCGCGAGGGTTTTGCTTTCCTACTTGGTGCCCAGAAGAGGACTCGAACCTCCACGAAGTTGCCCCCGCTAGCACCTGAAGCTAGTGCGTCTACCAATTCCGCCACCTGGGCAGGTGCAGGGCGCGCATTCTCCAGATTGCAGGGGTGGCTGTCAACGGGTGTCGGTGTCGTCGCGGCCGCCGGACAGGTGGGGTGTACCATGGCCCGATGACCAAGAAACCAACGAAGGGTGGGTCCCGGCCCGCATCGGACAAGCCTGCCAAGAGCGGGACGGCCGCAAAAAAAACCGGGGCCAAGCCAAAAGCCAAGCTTCCGCCGTGGATGCCGGAGCCGCCGCCTGCGCGCCGGCCCGGTCCCGCCGGCAATCGCCCCGCACCGGCCCGCAAGGGCTCATCACCCGGTCCGTCCAGGAAATTCCAGGATCCGCACGCCGCCCGCGAGGCCGAGCGTTATGCCGACCCGATTGCCAGCCGCGAGGCCATCCTGGCCCTGCTGGCCGCGGCCGAGGGCCCGCAGAATGCGGAAGAGATCGCAGCCAGGCTGGACCTGGTTGCCGAAGACCGCTTCGACGCACTGGGCAAGCGCCTCGGCGCGATGGTGAGGGACGGCCAGCTGCTGCAGAACCGGCGCGGCGGTTTCGCCCCGGCCAAGCAGATGGACCTGATCCCCGGCGTGGTGATCGCCAACCCCAACGGCTTCGGCTTCCTGCGCCCGGAAGACGGCAGCGGCGACGACCTGTTCCTGCCGCCCTACGAAATGCGCAAGGCCATGCACGGCGACCGGGTCATGGCCTGCGTCACCGGCATCGACCGCAGCGGACGGCGCGAAGGCAGCATCGTCGAGGTGCTGGAGCGCAGGCTGAGCCGGCTGATCGGCCGCTACACCCTTGAAAGCGGCATCAGCTACCTGGTGCCCGATGACAAGCGTGTCCAGCGCAACGTGCAGATCCCGCAGGATGGACGTGGCGACGCGCGCGACGGGCAGCTGGTGGTGGTCGAGCTGACCCAAGCTCCCGATGCCCGCCGCCCGCCGATCGGCAAGGTGATCGCGGTGCTGGGCGACAAGCTGACCCCGTCGCTGGTGGTGGAAGCGGCGATCCATGGCCATGAGATACCGCACGAATTCCCGCAGGAAGTCCTGGACGAGGCCGCGGCGGTGCCGCTGGTGGTCGAGGAGAAGATGGTCGCCGGGCGCGTCGACCTTCGCGACATGCCGCTGGTGACCATCGACGGCGCCGACGCCAAGGATTTCGACGACGCGGTGTATTGCGA
>SEHC01000579.1 GCA_004173415.1 Lysobacteraceae bacterium | reverse complement strand
CAGCCGAAGAAGCCGGTCCTGTTCCAGCCGGTCTACATCGGCTACGAGAAGCTGCTGGAGGGCAACAGCTACCTGGACGAACTGAGCGGCCGGCCCAAGGAGAAGGAATCGATCTGGGCGCTGCTCTGGAGCATCCCCAGGGTGCTGCGGCAGAACTACGGCCAGGTCGTGGTCAACTTCGGCGAAGCGATCCCGCTCAACGAAGTGCTGGCCCGGCATGCGCCCGAGTGGGACGGCCAGGCGATCGGCGAGGAAGACAAGCCGGCCTGGCTGTCGGACACCATCGACGCGCTGGCCAACCAGATCCACGTGCGCATCAACGCCGCCGCCGACGTCAACCCGATCAACCTGCTGGCCCTGGCCCTGCTGTCCACGCCCAAGCACGCGATGGGCGAAGCCGACCTGGTCGCGCAGATCGAGTTGAGCAAGAAGCTGCTGGCGGAAATGCCGTATTCGGACCGGGTCACGGTCACCCCGCACAGCCCCGAGCGGATCATCGCCCACGGCCTGGACATCAACGTCCTGCGGCGCATCGAGCATCCGCTGGGCGACGTGCTGGACGTGGTCAGCGAAGACACCGCCGTGTTGATGAGCTACTACCGCAACAACGTGCTGCACCTGTTCACCGCCGCGGCATGGATCGCCTGCTGCTTCCAGAGCAACCGGCGCATGGTCCGCGGACGGGTGATGAAGCTGGGCCGCTCGCTGTACCCGTTCCTGCAGGCCGAGCTGTTCCTGCCTTGGACCGAGGACGAGTTCGCCGAACGCATCGACAGGACCATCGACGTGTTCGTGCGCGAGGGCCTGCTGCAACAGGTCAACGAGGACGACGGCGGGATCCTGCAGCGCAACGCCGGGCAGACCGACGAGGTGTTCCGCCTGCGCGCGATCGGCCATTCGCTGCAGCAGGCCTTCGAGCGCTACTACATCGCCATCAGCGTGCTGGTGAAGAACGGCCCCGGCGTGCTCGGCGCCGCGGAGCTGGAGAGCCTGTGCCAGCAGTCGGCGCAGCGGCTGAGCCTGCTGTATGCGCCGGCCGCGCCGGAGTTCTTCGACAAGACCCTGTTCCGCGGCTTCATCCAGCAGCTGCGCGAACTGAAGCTGGTGTGGCCCGACGAGAACAGCAAGCTGGTGTTCGACGAGCGCCTGGACGCCTGGGCCAAGGACGCCAAGGTGATCCTCGGCCGCGAACTGCGCCACACCATCGAACGGGTCAGCCCGGAAGCGGCCAGGCCCGAGGAAGCGAGCACGGCGGGCGGCGACAGCGACTGATCACGCGGCCTCCGCCAGGGGCCGTGCTAGGG
>SEHC01000120.1 GCA_004173415.1 Lysobacteraceae bacterium | reverse complement strand
GCGCGGACGATGCGCTGGGCCACGGTCGCCTCCGGCACCAGGTAGGCGCGGGCGATCTCGTCGGTGCTCAGGCCACCCAGCAGGCGCAGGGTCAGGGCCACCCGTGCCTCCATGGAAAGTAGGGGATGGCAGGAGGTGAACACCAGTCGCAGCAGGTCGTCGCCGATATGGTTGTCCATTGCCGCCTCCAGTTCGGCGGTGGTGTCGGCCCATTCGCGTTCCAGTTCGTACCCAAGTTCCTCGTGCTTGCGCCGCTGCAGCTTGTGGCGCCGCAGGCGATCGATGGCCCGGTTCTTGGCCGTGGCCATCAGCCAGGCCCCGGGGTTGTCCGGCACGCCGGTGCGGGGCCATTTCTCCAGGGCGATGACCAGCGCATCCTGGGCCAGTTCCTCGGCCAGTCCGACATCGCGCAGCATCCGCGCCAGCCCCGCGATCAGGCGGGCCGATTCGCACCGCCACACGGCCTCCACCGCACGGTTTGCATCCTCGATCGTCATGACGGCGGATATGAACACCGCCGCCGCATCGATGCAAGCTGCGTGGCGAGCAGACGCCTTGCCCTGCAACTAGGAAACGGTTTGCGGAGGACACGCTTCACTGACGCAGTTGACCATCCACGGCACGCCGAAGCGGTCGACGGTGATCCCATAGCGCTTTGCCCAGAAGGTCTCCTGGATGGGCATTTCCACCTTGCCGCCTTCGGCCAGCGCGGCGAAGATCCGGTCCGCTTCCGCAGGCTCATCCACGTTGAGGGTCACGTAGGCGCACCTGATCGGCTGGTACGGGTAATCCGGGGTGCTGTCGGTTCCCATCAGCACGTCGTCCCCAAGCTGCACGCAACCGTGCATGATCAGGCCCGTGTCATTGGGCGACATGCCTTCGCAGCCTGGCGAGTCGGCATAGCTCATCATCGCGATGACCTTCCCGCCAAGCAGTTGCGCGTACGTCTCGAAGGCAGCCTTGCAGTTGCCGTCGAAGTTCAGGTAGGTGTTGAGCTTCACGGTGTTCTCCTGGTCGGTGCCGGGGGTGCTTTGTTGCAGGCGGTGCGGGCGCTGGTATGGATGCGGCGCCTGGGGCTATGGCGCAAGCCGCTGCGCTCTGGAGCCGTCGGCCTCGAATACCTGCAGGATCTCGATTTCCGAATCACTTTCGCAGGGATTCGGGCAGCGCCTGATCCATTCGATGGCCTCTTCCATGGACCGGACCTGCAGCAGACAGAAACCGATGATTCGCTGCCCGGATTGCGCCAATGGCCCCACGGTCACGGTGCGGTGGCTGCCGGAGAAACGCACGCGCCTGTCCGTCGAACCGGGATCCAGGCCTTCACCGGCCAGCAGAACACCGGCTTTGGCCAAGGCCCCGTTGAACCTTGCCAACCCGGCCATCCCTCGTTCGCCGGTCAACGGTTCGGCACCAGGAACCGGTTCCACCTTGAAGAGGGCCATGACTCTCATGCTGGCGTTCCCGTGCCTCACCGGCGGTAGTTGACGGTTCTGCTGCAGCGACGAACCGCCGCGGCCCGGATCGACATCAAGGCTGGATCAGCGGCACGTCGGCGAGCGCGGGCCGCATCGCCGGGTTCGGGGCAGGGGATGCCTTGCTGCATGTCCAGTCCCGGTTCCCTGCAGTGATGTCCGCACGGATCACGCAGGGCGGCTTCCGGCTTGAGCCGGTTTCCACTGGATTGGCACCTGGACAGGCGTGACTGGCTGCCGCCCGGCTGATCGAGGCAGTCGCTGGTAGTCACTTCGCCGGACTGATCTTGCTGCCGGCAGACCACCAGGCCACGGCGTTGAACGGATACACGGCGGCTGGCCCGTTGCGGAACCTGGCCCGGGCTTTGTCCCGATGATCTGGACGAGCCAGCAACGCACAGGCCGATGCGTCCGGACGCCGAGCGGATCCTGTTCAAGTGCGGGTTCGGCCCAACTGGCGTGTTGGGCAGGTCGAAGGGCCTTTCTGCATCCGGGAAACGGGGTAAGCCGGTGAAGCAAGCCGTGGCGAGACACCGGTCCACTGCAACTGGGTAAACATAATATGCATTATGCGAAATTCATGAAAATGGCGTGGACTGGGCTGGCTCCCCTCCGGTGGCGCTTCTGCTGGCCCTTCCGCCTGCATTGAGCCTTTTAACCGACTGGCTTGATTGACTGCATCGAAGATGCATCGCGCCTGCTGCTATCTGCAGACCTTACGAACCGCTTCGTCGAGTGACCGCAACAGATCATGAGTACGTCTGATGCCACGGCTTCGAGGGTCCGCGCCCGGCTGGATTTCGCAGCCTCGCAGGCCGATGGGTCGCGGCTCGCGATGATCGGGATGCTTGCGCCGGAAGCTGTGGCGGTGGTGCGTCCTGCCAACGACCTGAGATACGCCGAATCGCGTTTGCCTTGCTCCCTGGCATGGTGCTGCCGCCATAGTTCCGCGTTGGTCGGCGGCGGCTCAGGGGTTGCGTCCCATGTCTTGGCCGGCTTCTCGGAAATTGAGCACGGCTGTGACTGGTATGAAACCGCGCCTTTTGCGCCAATGCACTTGTGGACTTGTTGCCCCCAGGCAGGCTGTGCCGCCATGGCTGCCAGGACGATAGCGATTCCTTTCATGAATTACCTCCGCGACGGAGAATACCACTGGCGTCCGCTTGGCTTCGGCCCATGCGGTACCGCCGGATGCGTCGGGTAATACTGGTAGAAGAACCGTTTGCAGGGCGGCATGGCAACCCTGCCAATCGCCACGGCGCCAAGGCGCCGACTGGCAGTTTCCAGGGCCAGCCAACCGAGGCCGCCGCCTCCTGCTTGCCTGGATCCGCTCATGGCCGGGTGTCGGAGCTTGCCCCGTTTGACCTACGTCGTACACGGAGGCCGGTGCAATGGTCGCGAGCGCAACAAGGCTCCCCCGGTCTGCGGACTTGCCGTCGCAGCGGCTTCGCCTGGTGCGCATTGCCCGTGAAGCGATGGAGTTGCCGGGCTTGAGCGCGCTGGCCAGGCCGATGTATCGACGCTACTTCCAGCGGCCGTACAAGCATGGAAACCTCTACTACGGCGTATTCGCCAGCTACCGCGAGGCCCAGGATGCCGCCGAGGCGCTGGCGTCCGACGCGATTCCGTCGAGTTATGACGTCGAGCAGGCTCCCCTGATGTATCTGGGCCAGCTTCAGCAGCTCCGCGCTTGCGATTACCCCGCCCTGCACTGGGTCGACCACGTCATGCGCAGCGGCGGGCGCAAGGTGCTGGACCTGGGCGGGCACATCGGCGTGGCCTACTACGGCTTCAAGCGATACCTGCCGTTCCCGCAGGACCTGGACTGGTGCGTACACGACCTGAGCCATGTCCGCGAAGCCGGCGCCCGGCTGGCCGAAAGACGCGGCGAGGCGCGGAACCTTCGCTTCACCGGCAAGGCCGAGGACGCCGACGGCGTGGACCTGCTGATCAGCACGGGCGCCCTTCAATACCTTCCCTACAGCCTGCCCGACCTGTTGTCGATGCTGGAGCGGCGCCCCCGCCATGTGATCTTCAACCTCACTCCCCTGCACCTGCAGCTCAGTTTCTTTACCCTGCAGAACCTGGGCATCGCCATCTGCCCCTACCGCATCGGGAGCCTGCCCCGGCTTGTGGGCGCGATGGCTGACCTGGGTTACCAGTTAAGGGACCAGTGGGAGCTTGCGGACCGGCACGTGCACATTCCCTTCCATGAGGAATGCAACGTGCAGGCATACCAGGGTGGCTATTTCGAATTGGCGGGTTGAGGGCGCCGGCAAGCTGATCAGGCCGATCCGGAGCATGCGGCGTGCACTGCATCGTCCAGCTTCCGCAACAGGTCGAAATTGCGCTTGAGGCCGACGGCTTCCAATTTGGCCCGGCGGCGTGCCTTGGCCGCGGCGCAGCGTTTGTCGGCAGGGCTCGCCGGAGATGCCGAATGGCGGCGTGCGGTGGCCCGCGGCTTAGAAGCAGCCGGTACGCGGGCCGGTTCGAGCTTGTTGCGGCGGGCCTGATCGGTACGTGGCGGATCGGTTGGCTGCGGTTCCGGCGCTGCTTCCCAGCGTCGCACGGTGCGTTGGCTCGCATCGCAAGGCGCGGACTGGTAGCTCACCTCGCCGCCCTTGGCGCATTTGTGCACGGCCTGCGCGCTGGCTGCGCCGGCAGCCAACAGTGCGGCCGTAAACGCGACCCCGAGAATCCACTTCTGCATTTACTTCCTCCTGGCCAACATCGGCTCCAGGGTCCCAAGCATGGGCAATGATCGTGGCCAGGTGCATCGGCCCAGCCGGCCTGCGACCGTCAGGTCATGGATGTGGTTCATGTAGGTGGAATCCCAGGTATGTGGCTGGCGGACAGACATCGGCACGCGCGCAAGCTCCGCAAGCGCTGGGGTGCGGTGGGTTTCACAGATTGGGTCCGCTCGCAGCTGCTAATGTTCAGGACGTTTTGGGGAGCGGTCGAAGAGTTGCCTGAGAAGTCCACCCTGCAGCTTGGCTGCGGTTCCCCTCGCCTGTTCAGCGGAGTTCCTTGATGAATGCTTGGCCGTTGTTGTGGGTGCTGCTGGCGGCTTCGGCGATGATGGCGGGGGGCTGGCTCTGGCAGCGGAAGACCGGGAACGCGGGCCTCGTCGACGTGCTCTGGTCCCTGGGCATGGCCTTGGCGGCGATCTATTTCGCACTGGTGGCTTCCGGTGCCCCCCTGCCCCGCCTGATGGTGGGCGTGATGGGCGGTTTGTGGGGACTCCGTCTTGCCAGTCACCTGGCGGTGCGGGTTTCAAGCGAAGCCGAGGACGGTCGTTACCGCAACCTGCGCAAGCGCTGGAACGGCAGCCAGTCCAGGTTCTTCCTGTTTTTCCAGGCTCAGGCCGCGTTCGTGGCTTTCTTCTCGGTGCCGTTCTGGATCGCTGCGCAGAACCCGGTGGCACGCTGGACGGTCTGGAGCTTGCTCGCCGTCGTGGTGTGGATGGCCGCGGTAGTGGGCGAAGCCATCGCCGACCATCAGCTTGCGAGGCATCGCAAGGATCCTTCGAACTCCGGAAAGACCTGTCGCAGCGGGCTTTGGCGTTACTCGCGGCACCCCAACTATTTTTTCGAGTTCGTGCATTGGTTCACTTATGTGTTCCTCGCCATCGGCCTGGGCACGCCATGGGTGGTGGCCAGCTTCATCGGCCCGCTGCTGATGCTGGCCTTCCTGTATCGCGTCACCGGCATTCCATACACCGAGGCACAGGCCCTGCGCTCGCGTGGCCAGGACTATGCCGAATACCAGCGCACCACCAGTCCTTTCGTACCGCTTCCCCCGAAGCATTGATATCCATCCCCTGGAGTCCGCATGTCCTCGCCTTCGCCTTTCATCGTGGAAACCGAAAAGGAAAGCCTTGCCACCAGGCTTGCCGAATCCGGCCGCCTGCCCGACAACCTGGTCCGGCTGGGCATGCGTCGGCAGTGCGCACAGCGCCTCAAGGACGAAAGGAAGGGCGGCGCCGACGAGGTCTTCGCCCGCCAGCAAGCCTGGCTGGAAGGATTGCGAAGCAGCACCCTCGCAGTCGAGGCGCAGGTATCCAATCGCCAGCACCAGGAGCTTCCGCCGGAGTTCTTCCAGCTCTGCCTGGGACGGCAACTGAAGTACAGCAGTTGCTACTGGGACGAAGCCACCACGAGCCTGAACATGGCCGAAGAACACATGTTGCGCCTGTACGGGGAGCGCGCCGAGCTTGGCAACGGGCAGCGCATCCTTGAACTTGGCTGCGGCTGGGGGTCGCTGACCCTGTGGATGGCCAAGCAATACCCCGAATCCAGGATCACCGCCGTTTCCAACTCGAAAATGCAACGCGAGTTCATCGAGGCCAAATGCCTGGAACGCGCGATCTTCAACGTGGAAGTCATCACTGCCGACGTCCACAAGCTGCGGCTGCAGGACGAAGCCTACGATCGGGTGATATCGGTGGAGATGTTCGAGCACATGCGCAACTACCAGGAACTGCTTTCGCGGATCGCTGGCTGGCTGGTGCCGGGCGGCAAGCTGTTCGTGCACCTGTTCTGCCATCGCGAACTCCTGTACCTCTTCGAGGCCAAGGGCGAAGGCAACTGGATGGGCCGCCACTTCTTCACTGGCGGATTGATGCCGTCGGCCGACACCCTGCTGCATTTCCAGGACCGGATCAGCATCGAGCAGCGCTGGCTGGTCTCGGGCACGCACTACGAGAAGACCGCCAATGCCTGGCTGCAGAACCAGGACAACAACCGGGCCGAAGTGATGCGCGTGCTGCAGGGCGTGTACGGCATGGTCGATGCGCCGCTCTGGTACCAGCGCTGGCGCCTGTTCTGGATCGCATGCGCCGAGTT
>SEHC01000119.1 GCA_004173415.1 Lysobacteraceae bacterium | reverse complement strand
TTCGATTTCGTCGAAGGACATGCGCGCGGCCGAATCCAGGCCGTGGTCGTCGGCGACCCGGTCGGCCGGCATGCAGTAGCCGCAACGGAAGTTGCATGCCTCGATGACCGACAGGCGCAGGTCGCGCAGCGGGCGGCCGAGCCGGTCCTGCGGCATGGTCGGGGACCTGTTCAATGCCTGCGGCAGTGCACTCATGGCCATGGAACGATGGCGGCGGTGGTCTGCTGCAAGGCTACCACTTCGCCCTGCCGCGCCACCCGGTGACCGCGTGCCCGCAAGGCATCGCCATCAGCCGTGCTTGCATAGTGGTAGAGCAGGCAGCGCTGCAGCAGTTCGGCCGGGTACTCACGCTCCAGGTCGTCGATGCCGCTGTGCGAAGGATTGCCATGCAGGCCGCAGTCGTGGGCGACCAGTTCGCCAGCTCCCGCGTGCCTGGCCAGCATCTCGGGGATGGGCCGGGTATCGCCGGTCCATACCAGGCTGCCATGCAGGCGCAGGCCGTAGGCCGTCTCGGGCCAGTGGTGGCGAACCGGGAACACCTCCAGGCGCACGCCCCGGTGCCAGAACGACTCGCCCACCGCGACCAGCTGGAACGCATCCCAGAAGTTGACCCCGCCTTCGGCCAGGGCATTGGGATAGCTGGCAACGCGCTGGTGCAGCAGGGGGACCAGCGCGACCGGCACGTAGATGCGGACCTTCCCCCGCCGCGCCGGATCGAACCAGCTGGCCACGAACAGGCGCTCGAAGCCGGCGACGTGGTCCATGTGGGTATGGGTGACGAACAGCGCCTCGGGCAGCCTGCCATAGGCGGACTGATAGGCCGACAGGCCTTCGGCACCGCAATCGATGGTCAGCCAGGGCTGGCCGTCGCATTCGATGGTGGCATTGGACGATCCCAATTCGATCGCCGAAGCGTTGCCTACGCCGAGGAACCGCAGCGACCAGTCCATCTCAGTAGCCCCGCTGCCAGGCGCTGTCGTAGGCGCGCCGCAGCAGGGCGAAATCCTGCAGCACCGCGTCGCGGCTGCGCTCGCCGCGCAGCTTCAGCAGCGAACGCTGCAGGCGCACCAGGTTGTTCTCGCGCCAGCGCGTGGCCGGGATGCGCAGCGCGCCGCGGTCGAAATCGATCAGCCAGCCCTTGCCCTGCGCGTTGAACAGCACGTTGTGCGCGTTGAGGTCGGCATGGTCCAGCCCGGCGCGATGGAAGCGCGCGACCAGGCGGCCGGTTTCCTCCCAGGGCGCATCCTTGCCGGCCACCTGGGCGCGATCCGCAAGCGAGCGCACATCGGGAAGGCGCTCGATCAGGATCGCAGCCCGGTAGCCCATCCCGTCGCGCACATAGCTGGCGGCGATCGGGCGCGGCACCGGCAGATCCTTGGCCAGCAGCGCCCGGGTCAGGCGGAACTCGGCGAAACTGCGGGTCTGGTTGGCCCCGTGCCATAGGTACTGGTCGCGGCTGACCCGCGCCGCCCAGCCACCCCGCAGGTAGAGTCGCAGCAGGCTGGGACCGAACGGCGCATCGATGAACCAGGCCCCGCCACGGCCGCCGCTGTCGACCGGGCGGGCGCGTTCTCCCCACTTTGCGGGCAGGAACCAGTCGGGGTCCGCTTGCCGTAACTGTTTGCGGTCGAACAGAATCGCACCCAGTCCGCCACCTTCGCGGAACGGGCACGTGCCGTTGCATTGGGTCATCGACAGGGGCGGGCAGAAGCTGCTCGAAGGCCTCGAAGGCGTGGTTTTCCACGTCTACGACAAGCGCTCCGGACTGGCCGGCATGCGCGCGCTGCGCAGGCAGTTGCCGTCCGCGGGCTTCGACGTGCTGCTGCAGATGCAGGTGGCGCTGCGCGCCAACGTGCTCTCGGCCTTCATCCCGGCCCGGCGCCGCATCGGCTACGACCACGCCCGCTCCAGGGACCTGCACGGATTGTTCATCAACCAGCGCATCGCGGACCGGCCGGGAATCCACGTGCTGGACGCGATCGGCAGTTTCTGCGAACCCCTGGGCCTGCGGCAGACCCGGGTCGAATGGGACCTGCCGGTACCCGCGGACGCCCGCGAGTGGGCACGCGCACAATGGCCCGCGGACGATACCCCGACGCTGGTGATCTCGCCCTGTTCCAGCCATGCGCGCCGCAACTGGTACCCCGACCGCTACGCCGCAGTCGCCGACCATGCCGTGGCCAGGGGCTGGCGCGTGGTCCTGTGCGGCGGACGTAGCGGCCTGGAGCGGAGCACCACCGATGCGATCCTTGCGGCCATGCAGGCCCCGGCCCTGGACCTGGTCGGCAAGGACACGCTCAAGCAGCTGCCGGCCCTGCTGGAGCGTGCCGACCTGGTCATGACCCCGGATTCCGGGCCCATGCACATCGCCAACGCCATGGGCACGCGGGTGCTCGGCCTGCATGCGGCCAGCAACCCGCTGCGCAGCGGCCCCTACTCGGACGTCCGCTATTGCGTGGACCGCTACGACGCGGCGGCGCGCAGGTTCCTGGGCAAGCCCGCCAGCGAACTCAGGTGGGGGACCAAGATCGAGTTCGACGGAGTGATGGAACTGGTCGGCGTGGACGATGCCGTCGCCGCCTTCGAACGTTACCTGGCCCGGCCATGAGCCGGCGCGTAACCGGCGCCCCACGCCTGCAGACGGACTGACATGCCGCTGGAATTCCTCGTCCGGGCCGACCTGCCCGTGATCCAGGCGCCGATGGCCGGATCGCAGGACAGCGCACTGGCGATCGCCGTCTGCGATGGCGGCGGCCTGGGCTCGCTGGCCTGCGCCTCGCTCGGCATCGAGGCGATGCGCGCGCAACTGGAGATCCTCACGACGCGGAACGACCTGGCCTACAACCTGAATTTCTTCTGCCATGCCACCCCGGCGCCGGATGCGGCGCGGGAGCAGGCATGGCGGTCGCTGCTGCGGCCCTACTACGACGAGTTCGGCCTGGAAGCGGCGGCCCTGCCCGCATCGGCGTCACGCCTGCCGTTCGACAACACGATGTGCAGCCTGCTGGAGGAATACAGGCCACCGGTGGTTAGTTTCCATTTCGGCCTGCCCTGCCCCGCGTTGCTGCAGCGAATCCGCGCCTGGGGCGGCAAGGTGGTGTCTTCGGCCACGACGGTGGAGGAAGCCAGGTGGCTGGAGGCCCGTGGCGTGGACGCGGTGATCGCGCAGGGGCTCGAGGCCGGGGGACACCGAGGGCATTTCCTGTCCGCGGACCTGAGCCTGCAGTCGGGCACCTTCCCCCTGCTGCGCCGGATCGTGCGCGCGGTCGAGGTGCCGGTGATCGCCGCCGGCGGCATCGCCGACCGCGAAGGCGTCGCCGCCGCCCTGGCCCTGGGTGCCTCGGCCGTGCAGGTCGGCACCAGCTACCTGCTCTGCCCCGAGGCCACCACCAGCGCCGTCCATCGCAGCGCCCTGCAGTCCGGCGCTTCGTTGCATACCGCGCTGACCAATCTGTTCAGCGGACGGCCCGCGCGCGGCATCGTCAATCGGCTGATGCGTGAATTGGGGCCGGTCAATGCCGAGGCCCCCGACTTCCCGCTCGCGGCCACGGCCCTGGCACCGCTGCGCGCGCATTGCGAAGGCCGGGGGAACGGAGACTTCTCCCCCCTGTGGGCGGGTCAGGACACCGGTGGCTGCCGGTCGATCCCGGCGGCCGAGATGACCCGGCGCCTGGCGGGGACCGGCTGATCCGCGTTCAGAGCGGAGCCGGATCGCTCCGGTAGTCCTGGTAGGACTTCTCTTCCACGTAGCTGGAGCCCAGCGCCAGGTTGATGTCCCTCTTGATCCGCGCGCGCTCGTCGTTCTCGACGTAGACGCTGCGCGCCAGCTTGATGAACTCGGCGTCGAACTGCTGCTGCTTCTCCTTGATGCGGATGTCGTCCTCGATCACCCACAGACGCTCGTTCACCGCCTTCAGCTGGGCTCGCAACTCGACGAGGCTGTGCCCGGCCGCGGGATGCGCCATCCAGGTCGTTTCCAGCGCGGACAACTCGTTGCGCACGTTGGCCAGCTTGGCCTCGTCGCTCATGCGCTCGGACTTGATCTGCAGGATGGCGATCTTGTCCAGCAGTTCGCCGAACGACACGGGGACTTGGATCTCGGACATGACAGCTTCCCTTTTCGATGAACGCGGATTGTAGCGGAGGCGCCCCGTACCCTTGGCGTGAAACCGCCGTGGCGGTCGCGCCGCGAGGATCCGGACGCGGACGCTGCCGGCGCCGTGGATGGCTCAATCCGGCGATCGCGCCAGCCAGGAACGCAAAAGCCCCCTTGCGGGGGCCCTGGCGTGTCTGGCGGAGAGGGTGGGATTCGAACCCACGGTACGCTTACACGTACGCCTGATTTCGAGTCAGGTACATTCGACCACTCTGCCACCTCTCCGGTCGCCCGGCGATCTGCCCGGGGCGTGAATGATACGGGCAGCGGCAGCCGCGGACAAGCCTGATCCCTCGACCAGGCCTGGGCCACAGCCGCACGGCTTGCCATCCTTGCCGGCTGACCGTTTCCCCGCGATCATTCCGTTCAAACCGATAGGGATAATCGGATTCAGACCAACAACAGGGCGCCATGATCGAATTCGGACACCTCACCCACGTGGGCCTGCGTCGCGACTTGAACGAAGACACCTATTACGGCGACAGCGAACTGGGGCTGTGGCTGGTCGCCGATGGTATGGGTGGGCACGCCTGCGGGGAAGTGGCCAGCGCCCTGGCCCGGGAAACCATCGTCCGCGAGATCCGCGACGGGACCCCGCTGGCCCAGGCCATCCGCATCGCCGACGAGGAAATCATCCGCACCTCCAGGCGTCGCAACGACACCTTGCCGATGGGCACCACGGTGGTGGCGGTGAAGGTGGCCGGCAACCGCTTCGAAGTGGCATGGGTCGGCGACAGCCGCGCCTACCTGTGGCGCGATGGCAACCTTGCCCAGCTCAGCCAGGACCACAGCTATGTGCAGGAACTCATCGCCCAGGGCGCGCTGACCACCGAACAGGCACGCTCGCACCCGCACCGCAACGTGGTCACCCAGGCGCTCGGGGTCACCGACCCTAGCCACCTCAACGTGGCGACCATGACCGGCGAGCTGAAGCCGGGCATGCAACTGCTGCTGTGCAGCGACGGCCTGACCGAGGAAGTGGACGACAAGGGCATCGCCAGCACCCTGCGCCACGACGACTGCAGCGCCCAGGAATGCGTGGATACCCTGATCGCCGCGGCCCTGGATGGCGGCGGCTCGGACAACGTCACCGCGATCCTGGTCCGCTGCCACTGACCGGCGAGGCCGGCATCGCCGCTACGGCAGGGCGACCGCATCCCACAGGCAGAACCCGCCCGACTTCTTCCGCAGCATGGCCAGGCGCGACTCGTGCGCGGCCAGTTCGGCGTCGGCGACCAGGACCTGCGGCCGTTCGCCGCCACTGGGTAGCTTGAACACCGGCATCGCTGCCGCCTGCTGGGCGGCTTGGTCGCCGCCAAAACCGATTTCGCCCTGTCCGGCGGTCAGGTGCAGGTAGACCTCGCACAGCAGTTGCGCATCGAGCAGCGCGCCGTGCAACTGGCGGTGGGCGTTGTCCACGCCCAGGCGCTTGCACAGCGCATCCAGCGAGTTGCGCTGGCCAGGGAATCGCTGGCGCGCCATCAGCAGCGAATCCTCCACCTGGACCCGGTCGCGCATGCGCCCATAGCCCTCGCCCAGCAGCGACAGTTCGTAATCCAGGAAGCCGATATCGAAAGCGGCGTTGTGGATGATCAGCTCGGCCCCGTCGATGAAGGCCAGGAAGTCGTCCGCGATCGCCGCGAACAGGGGCTTGTCGGCGAGGAACTCCAGGCTCAGCCCGGTGACCTCGGCCGCGCCCTGCTCGAATTCGCGCTGCGGGTTGATGTACTGGTGGTAGGTGTTGCCACTGGGCCGGCGCTCGATCAGCTCGACGCAGCCGATCTCCACCACGCGGTTGCCCTTCTTCCACTCCAGGCCGGTGGTTTCGGTATCCAGGATGATCTGTCGCATCGGCCAAGCTTACCTTGCGGGCGGACTGGCGAACAGCTTGAGGACCGTGGTCCCGGGCCCCAGCTGCACCAGCGACTCGAAACCGAAACCCAGTTTCTCCAGCACCCGGATCGATCCCTGGTTGGCCGGATCGGTGATGGCCACGATCCTCGACAATCCGAGCCGCGCGCGCGCATCGGCCAGCACCGCTGCGGCCGCTTCGGCCGCATAGCCCCGGCCCCAGAAGGCCGGCAACAACGCGTAGCCCAGGTCCACGTCCTGCAGGCCGGGCCGCGGCCCCTTCAGCAGGTAGGCGCGTGCATCCTCCAGGCTGTGCACGCCGCGATCACCGATATTGCTGAGGAAGCTTGGCTCGTTGAGCAACTGGAAGATGAAGGTGGCATCGGTGGCGAACTCGGCGGAAAGTTCGTACAACCGCAGACGATCGGTTTCCAGCCGCAGCACCGGCACGCTCATGCGATCGGGCTGGAGGCGCGGTGCCGGATCGCTGCCTCGCGGGCCAGCAGGTCCACGCGCTCGTTGTCCGGATCCCCGGAATGGCCCTTGACCCAGCGCCATTCGATCACGTGCCGCTGGGTCGCGGCATGCAGGCGCTCCCACAGGTCGCGATTCTTGACCGGATCGCCACCGGCGGTCTTCCAGTGGCGGCGCAGCCAGTTGGCCATCCACTCGGTGATGCCCTGGCGCACGTATTGCGAGTCGGTCTGCAGGATTACCCGGCAGGGTTCGCTGAGCGTTTCCAGGGCCATGATCGCGGCCATCAGCTCCATGCGGTTGTTGGTGGTCTGGGCCTCGCCCCCGGCCAGTTCGCGCTCGCGGCCCTGGTACCGCAGCACTGCCGCCCAGCCACCAGGGCCGGGATTGCCCAGGCAAGAACCATCCGTATGTATTTCCACTGCTTTCATTGCTTGCCTGTTTCCGTCGATGCCAATGCCGTTGTCTTGTTCGTTCATGCGGTTGCCGCGCCGGTCTGCCAGTGCCGGCTCACCGGCGCCGGGGGAATCAGCGCGGCGGTCCGTTTCTCCACTTCCATCACGCAGGCCACCCGCAGGCGCGACGGACCCCTCCCCGCTGCGGCGACTGCCGGACGCCACACTGGGCCGAGATAGGCCACGTCGCTGTCGCAGGGCTGCAGGCCGAGACGGCGCAGGCGCAGGTGCCAATAGTGGGCATCCCGGGCGACCAGGCCGCTGCGACGCCAGCGGGCGCGATAGGGACTCCAGGGGTTCAGCGCGAACAGCCACAACCGCCCACCCGGCTCCAGGATCCGCTCACATTCCTCCAGCAGGCCTTCCCGTTCGTCATCCAGCACATGCTGGACGATCAGGTTGCCCACCGATTCGTCGGCCAGCGGCAACGGCAGGGCGCATTGGAGGCTGCCTGCGTAGTGGTCCCGGAACGGCCGCAGCAGCACGCTGCCCGGTGGCGCCACCGGAGCCGGCTCCATGCCCGGGTGCGAGGTGAAGGCCGGGGCGAGCCACAGCCACGGCTGGCGCGCGGGCCGGGCGGCGAAAGCCGCGCCAATGACCTGCTGCTCGGCCGTCAGTACGGAGCGACCCTTTACCGTATCGAACCAGGCCAGGGCATCGGGTTGACGGCTGATCTGCAGGACAGGCATGTTCGGGATTGTAGAGGACGGCCCGGACGGTCGCCCTGTTTTGCCCCTCCCCCGGTGACCCATGCGCCTGACTGCCCTGCCCGCCTTCGAAGACAATTACATCTGGGCCCTGGTCGACGACGAGGGCAATGCGGTCATCGTCGACCCGGGCGACGCTGCGCCGGTGCTTGCCGCCAGCGAGCTGGGAATGTGGCCGGCGGGCATCCTCGTCACCCATCACCATGCCGACCACAGCGGCGGCGTGGCCGCGTTGCGCCAGCGCTGGCCGACCTTGCCGGTTTACGCGCCGCACGACCCGCGCATCCCGGACGCGACCGAACGGGTGGGACATGGCGACCATTTCCACCTGAACGGGTGGGACTTCGAGGTATTGGCCGTGCCTGGCCACACTCTCAGCCATATCGCCTTCCACGGCGCCGAGGGCCATCTGTTCTGCGGGGACACCCTGTTCAGCATGGGCTGTGGCCGCCTGTTCGAGGGCACCCCGACGCAGATGTTGGCGTCGCTGGATCTTTTCGCAACCCTGCCCGGGCGCACAGCCGTGTGCTGCGGGCACGAGTACACTCTGGCCAACGCCGCCTTCGCCCGGGCCGTGGATCCCGCCAACGCCGCCCTGCGTCGCCGCACCGAGGAAGCCCAAGCCATGCGCCACTCCGGACGCCCCACCCTGCCTTCCACCCTGGCCACCGAGCTGGCCACCAATCCGTTCCTGCGCGTGGACGCGCCCGCCGTGTCGGACGCCGTCGCCCGTCGCCTGGGCCGGATGCCGGTCGACCGCGTCGAGACCTTCGCCGAGCTGCGGCGCTGGAAGGACGCCTTCGGCGCATGAGGTCGCCGGCTGTCCGCGGCGCATGGCTGTTGCTGTGCGCCTCGCTCATCTCGGCCACGGCGCTGGCCGGCCCGGCCGCTCCGGACCAGGCCGAGCCGGTCGGCGTTGCTGGAGCGCCCATCGACCTGCCTCGGGCGCCGGCTTCCAGCCAGCGCAACGGACGCGAGATCTACGAAAGCTTCCGCGCCGGCCTTGCCGACCCCACCTGCAATGCGGACGCGACCAACGTCCGCTGGAAGAAGCACTTCGGCCACGCCCCGGGGCAACTGGCCAGGAGCGGCGAGGACCTGCTGCCGCTGTTCGGCTACGTGGTCGACGCGCTGCGTGAAGCCAGCCTCCCCACCGAGTACGCCTTGATCCCGTTCGTGGAGAGCGGCTACAAGCCGGGCGCACGCAGCCCCAGCGGGCCCGCGGGCCTGTGGCAGTTCATCGGCATCACCGCCCGCAACCATGGCGTGGCCATGCGCGCCGGCTACGACGGCAGGCTGTCGCCGGTCGACTCCACCCAGGCCGCGGTCCGCTACCTCAAGACCCTGCACGGCATGTTCGGCGGGGACTGGCGGCTGGCGGTCATGGCGTACAACGCGGGCGAGTACCGCCTGCTGCAGTCGATGCGCGGTGCCGGGATGAACGCGCGCAATGCCAGGCCCGAGCAATTGCGCGGTCTTTCCGGCATCACCCATGCCTATGTGGAAAAGCTGCACGCCTTGGCCTGCGTACTGCAGGTAGCCGACGACCGCGCCGAGTGGATGCAGTCGCTCGACCGGCCGGTGCCGCGGCTGGCGTCGCAGGCCCTGCCCGGCAACATTTCCAGCCTGGATGCGTGGGCCGGACTGCAGGGCCACGACCCGGCCTTGCTGCGACGGTTGAACCCCGCACTGGCCGGCGGGATCCCGCGCGGTGGCAAAGCGCTCCGCGTACTCGCTCCTGCCAGCGGCCAGACCGGGCCGGATCCGGCCATCGGCTCGACCCTGGCGGCCGAACCGCTACCCCCCACCTCCAGCGCCGCGCTCGCCTCCACGCCGTCGCCGCCCAGCAACGGGGTTGCCGCCGCCACTGGCTCGCACACCGTGCGTCGCGGGGAGTCGGCATGGTCCATCGCGCGCCGCCATGGCCTGCAGCCGCAGCAGCTGTTGAAGCGCAATGGCCTCGCCAGTTCAGCGGTGCTGAAGCCCGGCATGATCCTGAAACTGGACGCCGCCGGCGACAAGTGAGCTGGCCGGCAGCCAGATGCCGGACCGGCATCGTGCCGAAAGTGGCAAAATAGAGCCGCAACTCCAATCAGCGAGAGAATCCATGGGTTTCCTGCAGGGCAAGCGTGCACTCATCACCGGCATCGCCAGCGATCGTTCCATCGCCTCGGGCATTGCCGAAGCCATGCACCGCGAAGGCGCGGAACTGGCTTTCACCTACCAGAACGACCGGCTCAAGGGTCGGGTGGAAAAAGCCGCGGCCGAGTTCGGCAGCAGCATCGTGCTGCCGTTGGACGTCGCCGACGACGCCCAGATCGCCGCCTGCTTCGAGCAGCTGGCCCAGCACTGGGACGGCTTCGACATCCTCGTCCATGCCATCGCCTTCGCGCCGCGCGAGGCCATCACCGGGCAATTCCTGGATGGCCTGACCCGGGAGAATTTCGCCCAGGCCCACGACATCTCCGCGTATTCGCTGGCCGCCCTGTGCAAGGCGGCCCGGCCCGCCATGCAGGGTCGCAAGGGAGCGGTACTGACCCTGAGCTACCTGGGCGCCGAGCGCGCCCTGCAGAACTACAACGTGATGGGCGTGGCCAAGGCCAGCCTGGAAGCCACGGTCCGCTACCTCGCCCTGAACCTGGGACCGGAGGGGATCCGCGTCAACGCGGTCTCAGCCGGACCGATCAAGACTCTGGCCGCCGCAGGCATCGGTGGCTTCCGCAGCATCCTCGGTCACGTGGAGGCGTATTCGCCGATGCGCCGCACCGTCACCATCGAGGACGTCGGCAACGTGGGCGCCTTCCTGTGTTCGGACCTGGCCGCCGGGATCACCGGTGAAATCACCTACGTCGACGCCGGCTACAACATCCTGGGCATGACCGGGATCGGCCAGGAGTAGACAGCGACCGCCCGACGCAAAAAAAAGCCCGGCAGTGCCGGGCTTTTTTATGGTCACGCCGGCTGTCAGAGCCGGTCTTCGTGTCGGGTCACCTTGAACTTCTTGCGCAGGGCGCCCACGAACGACTCGACCGCCGCCGCTCCCTGCACTTCCGCTACCTGCTGGCGCAGCTGGACGCGGTTCTGTTCCGGGATCTTGGCCGGGTCGCCGTCATCGACCTTGGTGACCGCGAACACCGCGTAGCTGCCATTGGGCAGCATGGCCTTGCCGGTCGAAACCTTGCCCGGGGCCGGACGCGGGGCTTCGAAGATCGCCTGGTTGATCTCGGGAGACGGAACCGGCTGCCCGCGCGGAATGCCCGGGATCTCGCCAACCTGCAGCTTCCCTGCGGCGGCCACCGCCTGCAGGGTCTCTCCCTTGGCGACGCGGGCGAGGATCGCATCGGCGGCGGCCTCGGCGGCCTTGGCCGCGCGATCGGCGCGGATTGCCGTGATCACCGCATCGCGCACCTGGGCCAGGGGC
This sequence comes from Lysobacteraceae bacterium, assembly GCA_004173415.1. GTDB lineage: Bacteria > Pseudomonadota > Gammaproteobacteria > Xanthomonadales > Xanthomonadaceae > Pseudoxanthomonas_A. The sequence continues at coordinate 2,004 of SEHC01000119.1, read as the reverse complement.
TGGGCCTGCTCCGGTGTGTGCTGGACGACGCGGATGACCACGCTGTGCCGCGGCCCCATCTCGATCGGATCGCTGGCGGTGCCATCCTGCACCAGGGTATCGGAGAACGCGGCGCGCAGGACCGCCGGATTGGTCGCGATGCCCGAGGCGGTGGCCCGGGAGAACGGCCCGACCCGCTGCACCTGCAGGCCGACGGACTGCGCCGCCGGGCCCAGGGAGGTCGGGTTCTTCAGCACCTCGTTGACCAGGCGGCCGGCGAGTTCGTTGTAGGCACGCTCGCCGTCGGCGTCCGCCTGTTCGCGCGCGAGCTCATCACGGACTTCCTCGAAGGACTTGCCCTGGCCCGGCTTGATTTCACGCAGCTGCAGCACGTGATAACCGAAATCGGTCAGCACCGGGCCGCGGATCTCGCCCGACCGCATGGAGAACAACGCATCGTCGAAAGGCTTGGCCATCACGCCCTTCTCGACCCAGCCCAGGTCGCCGCCAGCATCCTTGGAACCCGGGTCCTGGGAATTGGCCTTGGCGAGCGCGGCGAAGTCCCCGCCGGCGGCCTTTGCCTGCGTCGCCAGCGCGGCAGCCTTCTGCTCCGCCGCCTTGCGGGTCGCCGCGTCGGCATCCGCCGCGACGGTGACCAGGATGTGCGAAGCCAGGCGCTGCTCGGTGCTCATGAAGCGCGACTTCTCCGCCTCATAGCGCTTGCGCAGCGCCGCATCGTCGACGGCCTGCGCGGTCGCTGCGGGCAATGCATTGCCATCCACCTCGACGTATTCGAGGGTCACCGATTCACCCTGCTTGAAGTCGTTGGCGTGGCTGTCGTACCAGGCCTTGACCTGGCTGTCGTTCACCTCGGCCGCCGCTGCGTCGGCCACCGGCGCGGGCACTGCCACCAGGGTGACGTCGCGGGTCTCGAACAACAGCTTGACCAGACGCGCGAACTCCTTGTCGGTGACGAAGTCGGACTGGCGGATGCCGTTGGGCACCAGTTCCTCCTGCATGCTCTGGCGGATCCGGTTCTGGAACTCGACCGGAGTCAGGGCCGGGGTCTGCGAGGACAACACCATTGCATAGCGCGACTGGTCGAACTTCCCGTCCACCTGGAAGGCCGGCTCGTCGGAAATCGCCTTGCGCACGATGGCGTCGCTGACCACCACGTTGGACCGCTTGGCGGTAAGGGCCAGGACCTTCTGGTCAGCACCACGGTGGCGATCCAGCCGGAGGTCTTGTCGCGTAGTTTCTGCAGCATCGGGGAATAACGCCTGATTTCGTAAGCCGCGCAGTTTAGCGCGCTTCGGCCGCTTCCCAAAGCCAGCCGGCGTCCCGCACGGGTCCGGCAGGCCGGATGCGGCCAGGTCCGGAACATGGCGGGAACCGGCGCCCCGCGCAAACAGAAAGGGCGCCTTGCGGCGCCCTTTCGGCTCAAAAATGGCGGAGTGGACGGGACTCGAACCCGCGACCTCCGGCGTGACAGGCCAGCATTCTAACCGACTGAACTACCACTCCGCTTTGAAGAACTCTTCGTCATCCGGGCCTGGACCCTTCAAACGCTCCACCCTAGGGTGGTGGGTGCTGAGGGTTTCGAACCCCCGACCCTCTCCGTGTAAGGGAGACGCTCTACCGCTGAGCTAAGCACCCTAGTGCTAAGCCGACACCAAAGTATCGGCGGCGAGCGGATTAGTTTACGGCATCCTTCAGCGCCTTGCCAGCCTTGAATGCAGGATTTTTCGAAGCACCGATATTGATGGTGTCGCCGGTCTTCGGGTTACGACCCGTACGGGCGGCACGCTCGCGCACCTGGAAGGTGCCGAAGCCGACCACGGTCACGCTGTCGCCCTTCTTGAGCGCCTTGGTGACGGAGGAGATCACTGCGTCGACGGCGCGGGCTGCATCAGCCTTGCTGAGGTCGGCGCTTTCGGCGACGGCATCGATCAGATCGGATTTGTTCATGTAAAGACTCCGTGTGCAGCTATCGCTGCGGAATGAGTGTTCGGAATTTCCCAGCCA
>SEHC01000578.1 GCA_004173415.1 Lysobacteraceae bacterium | reverse complement strand
CCGCTGCGTCGTCGCCGGATTGCAGGCGGACCGTCCCTTCGGTCACGACCACGCGCAGGTCGGCGCCGTCGCGACGTACCGAGAAGCGGGTGCCGACCGCCACGACCTGGCGCCCGCCCGCGCTGACCACGAACGGCCGGCCGCGATCCTTGGCGACGTCGAAAAACGCTTCACCCTGCTGCAGGTCGATGCGACGCTCGCCACGGGAAAGCACCACCTGCATCCTGCTGTCGCTGCTGAGCATCGCCCGGGAACCGTCGGAGAGCGGCACGTCGCGCAGGTCGCCCATGGCGGTGAGGTAGGAGGCCTGTTCGACCGGCCAATGGCGTTGCCAGCCCCAGCCGGCGACCACCGCCAGCAGCACGGCCAGGGCCGTCCCGGCGGCACGGCGGCCGCCCCGCGAGACCGGCGCAGCGCGGCGCGGCGCGAACGCAAGGTCGCGCAGGTCGGGAGGGGCGTGTCGCGGGTAGGCGCCCGATGCGACCGGGGCAGGGGCAGGTTCGGGCGAGCCGCCCCCGAACGGCGAGTTTCTCCACTGTCCCCGAACGGGGATCACGCCGGCGGGAACCCCCGCGCCGAGGGCCTTCAGCCGGCCACTGTTTTCCCAGGCCGCTTCCAGCCGCAGGAAGGCGACCCGGTGCGCGGTCGACTCCGCCAGCCAGTCCTCCAGCGCGATCTGCGAGTGCCCGTCCCAACCGGCGCCGTCGCGCCTGGCCAGCCAGGCCGCGGCGAGTTGCTCAATCCGCCTGCTGCTGGCCATGAGCCTGTCCATTGCCAGCGGCGGCCAGTTCGTCCGCCTGTATCGCCACCACCGGATCGTCGCCATGGAAGAAGCCGGCGATCAGGCGCACGCCCTTGGCCAGGTGTTTTTCCACGGTCTTCTCGCTGATGCCCAGGCGCATGGCTACTTCCTTTTGCGGGAGTTCCTCGACCCGGCGCAGCCAGACCACCTCCCGGCAACGGTCGGGCAGGTGGTCGAAGGCTTCGGCGAGCCGCTTGAGGGTCTGCCGTCCGCTGGACCAGCGTTCCGGGCTTACCTCGTCTACCAAGACGTTCAACGACTCGAAATCACCCACCGTGTCGATCGAAACCACCCGGCTGCGACGCAGCCGGTCTAGACCTCCTGGCGCAGGTCGTGCAGTTCTTCGCGATGGGGCCAGCAGCGGCGCAGGTAATAGGCCAGCGCACGTTCGTGGGCCAGGATCTCGCGGGCGAACCAGGCATCGAGGGAGTCGTTCATGGCCCGACATTAACCCAGTTGCGCCGCGCTCACCCGGCGGCAGCGGTGGGGCAATGGCGCCTTTGTTCGTCACGCATCCCTACCACCGCCGGAATCCGAGCCATGCCCCCAGGACACCCACGCATCCCTTCCCACCCTGTCGCGCGCCTGGCCTGGGTGGCCATCGGGCTGGCCCTCGCTCTTGCCTGCGTGGCTGCGGTGGCCAGGCCGGCGACTTCGCAGCGGGTGGGGTACCAGTACTTCGAAATAGGCGATGTGCAGGCCAGCCGCCCCGGCCAGCTGCAGCCGGGCCTGATGATGGTTGGCGGCGGGGATTGGCCCTATGAGGCGTTTCGCTGGATGACCGCCAGGGCTGGCCACGGCCGCATCGTGATCCTGCGCGCCTCCGGCACCACCGAGGCGCAGGACGAGTTCTTCAACCAGGTCGGCGGCATCACCGGCGCCCAGACCCTGGTCTTCCAGGACCGGGCGGCGGCCAGCGACCCCGAGGTGCTGGAAATCGTGCGCCAGGCCGACGGCCTGTTCATCGCCGGCGGCGACCAGTCGAACTACGTGCGGTTCTGGAAAGGCACGCCCCTGAACGAGGCGATCAACCGGCATGTCCGCGAGGGCAAGCCGCTGGGCGGCACCAGCGCGGGGCTGGCGATCATGGGCGCCTACAGCTACGGCGCCATGGATGGCGGCAGCCTGACTTCCGAGCACGCACTGCGGGATCCGCTGGGACCGGCGGTCACCCTGGTCGACGATTTCCTGCAGTTGCCGCTGCTGCCGCCTGGGGAGGTCGTCACCGACAGCCATTTCGCCGCGCGCGACCGCCTTGGCAGGCTGCTGGTATTCGTTAC
>SEHC01000577.1 GCA_004173415.1 Lysobacteraceae bacterium | reverse complement strand
TCGCCGAATGCCCGCTTGGCTTCCTGTGCCAATGCGATGGCCTGGTCGTACTGGGCATCCTGGAAACCCAGGCCCTGGCCGAAGTTGTGTGGCCAGTCCTTCCACTCGTTGCTGCCGGCATAAGCCACCACAACGGCGCCACCGGCATCGCGGTAAAGGGAAGCATCGAAGCCGCTCTTGGCGTCGTGCAGCAGGCTGGGGTCGATGCCGACGGCACGGACTGTGGCATCGTCCATGCGCGCCCATGTGCCGGGCAGGATGGGGTCGAGCATGGATGTGCCACTGCGTGCATCGGCGACAGCGTAGTTGTCCTTGATCAGTGTCGACAGTTCGCGGTCGATCGCGTGCGGTTCTTGTCCCGCGATTTCGCTGGCGAAACCGCCGTTGGTCGCGATCGAAGGCGAGCTGCTGTACATCCCTGTGGAAGCGTTCAAGCGCAATTCCCTGCGTCAATTGGCCCTGGCGGGCGGCCTTCGCGGCCTCTGCCAGCGCCGCGATTCCCTGCTTCTGCTACTGCGTGGCGACGCCTTGTGCGACCAGCCAGTCGCGCAGCCGTTGCCTCGACTCGCGGCCTGCGGTATTGAGGCGGGCGTCCGCAAAGGAGAACAGCGCGGCCTGGAAGGTATCGCCGCGACTATTGGTGACGCGGGGGTCCACGCCGAGCTTCAGCAGTTGCAGCACGCGGTCGGCATCATTCACCTGCGCGGCCATATGCAGCAGCGAATTGCCCATCGAATCGCGGCGGTGGACATCGGCGCCGGCGGTGACCAGCAGATCGAACTGGGCGTTCCGACGGTTCTCCACCGCGCGGAAGATGGGGGTGCGGCCGCCGCGGTCGCCGACCAGGTCGACCGGCGCCTTGTGCCTGATCAGCACCTCCAGGTATTCCGGGTCGTCCACCATGGCGGCCATGTGGGCCACGGTTTCATTGTCCATGCCGGGCATGGCGGCATCGGCGCCGGCTTCCAGCAATGCGGACAGCGATGCGGGCTGCTGGTTCCAGATCGCCCACTCGAGCAGGGTGACGTTGTCATCGCCGCGCGCGGCCAGGTCTGCCGATGCGGCCAGGGCGCGGATCCGGGCGACATCGCCGCCGGCGATCGCGTCGGCCAGGGGCAGGACCGCCGGATCGCGGAAGGGTAGGGCCTGGCCTCGGGTGGCTGCGGACATGCGGGCTTGCTCCTTGGCGCCTGCCGGATGGGCAGTGCATGAAACCATCAGGAAGGAGGTGGCGAGTACCGCCAGTGCGGGGACATGCTTGCGCATTGCGGGTTCCTTCCGGCGGCTGCGTGGGTGTCGCGTCGCGATACTTTCCATGCTGCG
>SEHC01000118.1 GCA_004173415.1 Lysobacteraceae bacterium | reverse complement strand
CGTCACGCGCCCCGGGCAATGCCGGCAGGCGCATCCCCACGAAGGAGCGCAACTGTGTCAGAACTCGACCAGGTCACGCTGACCGCCGGCGACAAGTCGGTGGCCATGCCCGTCCTCAAACCCACGCTCGGCAACGAGTGTGTCGACATCTCCAAGCTGACCAAGGAAACCGGTCTCTTCACCTACGACTCCGGCTTCACTGCCACCGCCAGCTGCAAGTCGGCGGTGACCTACATCGACGGCGATGCGGGCGTGCTGCTCTACCGTGGTTATCCGATCGAGCAACTGGCCAAGCAGTCGAGTTTCCTCGAGGTCGCCTACCTGCTGATGAACGGCGAGTTGCCGACCGCGCAGGAATTCGCGGCGTTCGACCATGAGGTGACGCATCACACGATGATGCACGAGTCGCTGAAGAACTTCCTCGGCGGCTTCCGCCACGATGCCCACCCGATGGCCATGCTGTGCGGCTCGGTGGCCTCGCTGTCGGCCTTCTACCACGACACCCTGGACCTGAACGATCCGGAGCAGCGCCGCCTTGCCGCGATCCGCCTGATCGCCAAGGTGCCGACCCTGGCCGCCGCCGCCTACCGCTATTCGATCGGCTGGCCGATCCGCTACCCGCGCAACAGCCTGGATTACGTCGACCGTTTCCTGCACATGATGTTCGAAGTGCCGAGCGAGCCGCTGGAACTGAACCCGGTGGTGAAGCGCGCTTTGGACCTGCTTTTCATCCTCCACGCCGACCACGAGCAGAATGCGTCGACTTCCACGGTGCGGCTGGTCGGTTCGACCGGCGCCAATCCGTATGCCTGCGTGTCGGCGGGCATCGCGGCGCTCTGGGGCCCGGCCCATGGCGGCGCCAACGAAGCAAGGACGATTATTTCGTCGAGCGCAAGCTGTACCCGAACGTCGATTTCTACAGTGGCATCATCTACAAGGCGCTGAAGATCCCGACCGAGATGTTCACGGTCATGTTCGCGATCGGCCGGACCGCCGGCTGGGTGGCGCACTGGCTGGAACAGCAGGTCGACCCGGAAGCCAAGATCGGGCGTCCGCGCCAGATCTACACCGGCTACGCCGGACGCGACTACAAGGCCATCGACAAGCGCTGATCGCGTTTTCAGCTTGTGGCACAGGACGCCCCGCATTGCGGGGCGTTTTCTTTTACCGATCCAGGCGCGGCCCGGCGCAGGCGACCGGCCCGGCTAGGCCCGGTCACCCACTGGCGAGCAGCAACCCGAGCTGGGCCGCGGAGGCGCGCCGCACCGGTTTTTCATTGGTTCCGGAAAGTGGCGCCTGGCGCAGCGCATCCTCCGGCAGGACGGTCAGGTCGAAGGTCAATTCCTCCACGCTGAACACCCAGACCGGGAAGTCGCCGCCGCGTTCCCGGTCCAGGCGCACATGCCGGGAGCGCGCGTCGGCGGGTATGCGATGCTCGTGCAGGAACCTGGGTACTGCGTCGGCGTCGTCGGAATGCAGTTGCAGGTGGACCGGCGAATTGGCGTCGGCGGTGCCTTCCAGTACCGGTCCGGCCAGCCGGGGCGAGAACGGGGCGAAGAACTCGAGCGCGCGCAGCGCGGCTTCGCGGCGCACGCGCACGGCGTCCAGTTGCGCCTGGCCGGCAAACAGGCGCTGGTATTCGCGCAACGCAGCCTCGATCTCGCGGTTGCGCGGCAGCGACGCGTCATCGTGGATGCCGAGCCGCTCGGCGGCCTTCATCTTGGCCAGACGATAGTCGCGGAAGCCGCCCTCGGCCATCAGCCGCGCGGCTTCATTGGCCAGCCGCAGGCGGCGTTCGCGGGTCCGGGTCTCGGCATGCTGGCGGGCGTGGTGCATGGGGCCTCCGCGGCGGGGCGTTGGCCGACTGTAGCCCAGCGGGCGTGGATTTTATATCCACCCGACGCCCGCGATGACACGGCCCCACGCGGGGCCGATCAGAAAATATCGAAGGCCGCTTCGTCGGCGGCCTGGTTCTCGCCGGTGTCGTAGCTTTCCTCGCTCTGGATGCGTTCCAGGTCCTCGGTCTTCACCCATTCGGTGACGCCGTTGGTGCTGGTCTGGACCATGCCCTCGGGCGGATCGTTCGCCGCCACCGGCTGCTCCTTAAGCGCCGCGCGCATGAAATCGATCCAGATCGGCAACGCGGCCTTGCCGCCGTACTCGCGGCTGCCGAGGCTGCGGAAATCGTCGCGACCGACCCAGACCACGGTCGAATAGGCTCCGCCGAAGCCGCCGAACCACGCGTCGCGGTGGTCGTTGGTCGAGCCGGTCTTGCCGCCCACGTCCTCGCGATTCAGGACCTTGGCGGCGGTGGCGGTGCCGCGCAGGACCACGTCGCGCATCATCGAAACCAGCTGGTAGGCAGTGCGGTCGTCGATTGCGCGCGGGGCCACCCGCATGTTCGGATCGATCGGCTTGGCCGGCTCCGCCGGCTTGCTGGCCACCAGCTTCTCCGCCACCTTGGGTTTGCTGCCCTGGGCGGGACCGAAGTCAAAGCCATCCACCACCTGGCTGGCCGGCGAGGCGCCAGGGCTCCCGCCACGCCCGCAACCACGACAGGCCGTGGCGGGGTTTTCCTTGAACACGACGTTGCCTTCGCGGTCCTTGACCTCGTCGATGAACCACGGCGTGACCAGCGAGCCGCCATTGGCGAACACCGCGTATCCCCGAGCCATGGAAAGCGGCGTCAACGACGCGGTGCCCAGCGACATGGACAGGTTGGGCGGCAGCTCGGCTTCGTTGAAGCCGAACTGGCTGATGTACTTGCGGGCGAAATCCACGCCGATGCTGTCGAGCAGGCGCACAGAGACCAGGTTGCGCGACTGGACCAGGGCTTCGCGCAGGCGCATCGGTCCGCGGAAACCGCCGCCGTCGTTCTGCGGCCGCCACATGTGGCCGCGGCGGTCGCGGAAGACCACCGGCGCGTCCAGTACGATCGAGGCCGGATTGAAGCCGCGCTCGAACGCCGCCGCGTACAGGAACGGCTTGAAGCTGGAGCCGGGCTGGCGCCGGGCCTGGGTGGCGCGATTGAACTTGTTGCCGGCGAAGCTGTAGCCACCGATGATCGCCTTGACCGCGCCGGTGCCGGCATCAAGCGAAACCAGCGCTGCCTGGCCGCGCGGGATCTGGTCGATCAGGTAGCGCGTCTCGGTTGCCGTGACCGGTTTGCCGGCGTTGCCGGGGGCTGAGTCGGCAGGCTTGGGGACCTCTGCCTTGATCCGCACCAGATCCCCGCGCTTGAGCAGGGTCGCGGCGTTCTTGCCGGTCCACTTGCTGGCCGATCCGGGGAGGGTGATCTCGCTGGCATCGGCCAGCACGACGGTCACGCCGCCGTCGCTGTTGGTCCTTGCCACGACGGTGGGAATCAGCCCGTTCTGCGCCGGCACGCCGGCCAGGTGGGTGGCGAGGGCCGCGGCATCGGCATCGGCGGCGACTTCGAAATGCTGCTCCACGCCGTTCCAGCCATGGCGGTGGTCGTAGAGGCGCAGGCCGTCGCGGATCGCCACGTCTGCGGCGATCTGCATGTCGGGGTCGATGGTGGTGGTGACGTGGTAGCCCTTGGTCACCACGTCGCCGCCGAAGCGCGCGATCATCTCCTGGCGGACCATCTCGGCCACGTAAGGGGCATAGACCTCCACCGGGCGCTCGTGCGGCTTGGCGTGCATCGGCTCGGCCCGGCCCTGGGCTGCCTGCGCCTGGCTGATATAGCCATCCTCCAGCATCCGCTGGATCACATAGACGCTGCGCTCGTGGTTGCGCTGCGGGTTGCTGATCGGGTTGCCGCTGGAGGGAAACTTGAGCGCGCTGACCAGTGTGGCGGTCTCGCCGAGGGTCAGCTGGTCCAGCGGCTTGCCGTAGTAGTACTCGGCTGCCGCTGCCACGCCATACGCGCGGTTGCCGAAGAAGCTCTTGTTGAGATAGAGCTCCAGGATCTCGTCCTTGGTCAGCATCCGCTCGATCTTCATCGCGAGCATCATCTCGACCAGCTTGCGGGTATAGCTGTATTCCGAACTCAGGAAGAACTGCCGTGCCACCTGCTGCGTGATGGTGCTGCCGCCGGCCACGCGTCCTTCCTTGAGGGTCGCGGTCTGCCAGAGGGCGCGCGAAATGCCCTTGGGGTCGACGCCGCCGTGGCTGCGGAAGTTCGAGTCCTCGGCCGCGATGAAGGCCTGCTGGACCGACTGGGGCACGCTCTTGATGTCCACCGGGTAGCGCCGGGTCTCGCCGAAGAGTCCGATCAGGCGGCCGTCACTGGCATAGACATAGAGCGGTTCCTGCAACTGCACGTTGCGCAGGGACTGGATGTCCGGGAGCTTGGAGGAGACCAGGTAGTAGAGGATCCCCAGACCGATGGCGCCAATCAGGAAGAGGGCTGTGAAGGCGATGAGCGCCCAGCGGAGCAGGCGGCGGAAGCGGGACATCCGGTCGGGTTCCGATTGCAGAATTCGTGGCGGCGGAGTATAGATGACTCGGGTCCAAGGGGTTGCGTTCCGGGGGGAAACAGGGACTTGCCCAATATCCTTAGTGAACCGTGACAAGCCGCACAGGCTGGTTAACGGGTATTGCAAGTGGTGAAAACTTCGTTATTAATGTGCGCCGGGGCGTGATGTGCATGACGGCCCGTCGGAAGGGGAGATACCGTGGGGCTTATACCTAAAAGCCAGTCGCCGCTAATTGGCGTCGACATCAGTTCGACTGCGGTAAAGCTGCTGCAGCTTTCCCGGGTCGGCAATCGCTTCCGCGTAGATCACTACGCCGTGGAGCCGCTGCCGCCCAATGCAGTCGTCGAAAAGAACATCGTCGAGGTCGAGGCGGTTGGCGAGGCCATCCGCCGGGCAGTGACCCGGGCCGGCAGCAAGGCCAAGTACGCCGCCGCCGCGGTCGCCGGTTCCGCGGTGATCACCAAGATCATCCCGATGCCCGCCGAGCTGGACGACAACGACCTCGAAGCCCAGGTCGAGCTCGAGGCGGTCAACTACATCCCGTATCCGATCGAGGAAGTGAACCTCGACTTCGAGGTGCTGGGACCGATGCCCAACAATCCCGAGATGGTCCAGGTGCTGCTGGCCGCATCGCGCTCGGAGAACGTGGAGCTGCGCCAGTCCGCGCTCGAGCTGGGTGGCCTGACCGCCCGGGTCATGGACGTGGAGGCCTTCGCGGTCGAGAACGCATTCGCGCTGCTGTCCAGTGAACTGCCGATACCGCATGACGGCGTCGTGGCGCTGGTCGACATCGGCGCGACCATGACCACCCTCAACGTCCTGCGTTCTGGCCGCAGCCTGTACAGCCGCGAACAGGTGTTCGGTGGCAAGCAGCTGACCGACGAAGTCATGCGCCGGTACGGCCTGACCTACGAGGAAGCCGGCATGGCCAAGCGCCAGGGCGGGCTGCCCGAGAGCTACGAGATCGAAGTGCTGGAGCCGTTCAAGGAAGCCACGGTGCAGCAGATCAGCCGCCTGCTGCAGTTCTTCTACGCGGGCAGCGAATTCAACCGCGTCGACCAGATCGTGCTCGCCGGTGGCTGCGCCGCGTTGCCCGGGCTGCCGGAAATGGTGGAGGAGCAGCTCGGCGTCCCGACTGTCGTCGCCAATCCGCTTGCGCAAATGACCCTGGGCCCGCGCGTACAGGCACATGCCCTCGCACAGGATGCGCCGGCGTTGATGATCGCCACCGGCCTGGCCCTGAGGAGCTTCGACTGATGGCAAGGATCAACCTGCTCCCGTGGCGCGCCGCGCGCCGCGCAAACAGACAGCGAGAGTTCTACGGGATGCTGGGCCTGGCGGCCGCCGCCGGACTGGTCCTGTCGTTCCTGATCTGGTTCCACTACAGCCAGCAGATCTCCGGACAACAGACCCGCAACCAGTTCCTCGAACAGGAAATCACCAAGGTCAAGGCGAAGAACGAGGAGATCAAGTTGCTGGACAGGCAGAAGGAACGCCTGCTCGCGCGCAAGAAGGTCATCGAGGAGCTGCAGGCCAATCGTTCGCAGATGGTCCACCTGTTCGATTCGCTGGTCCGTACGATTCCCGATGGCGTGGCCCTGGCAAGCATCAAGCAAGAGGGCGAGATCCTGACCCTCGAGGGCAGGGCGCAGTCCAACTCCCGGGTCAGCGCCTATATGCGCAACCTCGAAGGTTCGGGCTGGATGACCAAGCCTGACCTGTCGATCATCGAGGCTCGGGCCCAGGAAAAGGGCAAGGCTTCGGTAGTGAGCACCTCGGAACGCGCGTTGCCTTATGCGTTCACGCTCAAGGTGCAACTGGCCAACCCCAATGCGCCAGCGAAGGACGGCACGATTCCGGAGGCTGAAGTCGCTGTGGACGCCGAAGCGCCCGCGAGCGCGGCACCGGCCGCCGCACCGTCGACCACCACCACGCCGCCAGCCGCCACGCCGGCCGCAGCACCGCAGCCTGGCCAGGCTCCCGTGCCGTCCGCCACGCCGGCTGACGCGGCCGCGCCCGAACAGAAAGGGGGGCCGCAGTCATGAGCCAGAAGAAGAAGATCAAGCTCTCCGACCTGGATTTCAACAACATCGGCGGCTGGCCGCAGAACTACAAGATCGGTTTTTGCGTGCTGATCGGCGCGTTGATCCTGTTACTGGCCTATTTCCTGCTGATCAAGGGCAAGCGCGAGGAACTCCAGGGCCTGGAGCGCCAGGAAACCAAGCTGCGCGCCGAGTTCGAGAAGGAGCAGGGCGACGCGGCCAACCTCGAGCCGCTTAAGCAGCAACTCGCGCAGATGGAGCAGGTGTTGCAGCAGATGCTGCGGCAGCTGCCGAGCAAGACCGAAATGCCCGACCTGATCGTGGACATCTCGCAGACCGCGTTGTCCAGCGGGCTGGCCAACGAGCTGTTCCAGCCGGGTCCGGAAACGCCGAAGGAGTTCTACGCCGAGAAGCCGATCGCCCTGCGCATGGTCGGTAGCTACCACCAGTTCGGCGCCTTCGTCAGCGGCGTGGCTTCGCTGCCGCGTGTGGTCATCCTGACCATGCACGAGCCGCTGCCGCCGAGAAGAAGAAAACGCCGGCCAGGAAGAAGAAGGAGGCCAAGGCATGAGCAGGCAGACCACTTCGGCCGCAGGCGGGATGATGCGCGTTGCCGGCTTTGCCGCCCTGGCCTTGTTGTTGGCCGGATGCGCGCGCGGCATCACCAGTTCGCCGGGCGACGCCCCCAACCTGAAGAAATGGGTCGCCGACGTGCAGGCACGGCCGGCCCCGCCGCTCGAGCCGCTGCCGGTGATGCAGCAATTCGAGACCTTCGAATACACGGCGCAGAGCCTTCGCGATCCGTTCAGCAATGCCTGGAGCAACGCCGATGGCGGCGGGCTGCGCCCGGATCCGAACCGGCGCAAGGAAACGCTCGAGCAGTATCCGCTCGACAGCCTGGACATGGTCGGCACGATCGGAAAAGGCGCCGGGCTTATCGCCTTGGTGATGGCGCCGGACAAGGTCACCTACCGCGTGCGTCCGGGCGCTTATCTGGGGCAAAGCGATGGTCGCATTACCGGCGTCCAGGAAGATCGCATTGAACTTGTGGAACTTGTGCCTGACGGTGCGGGCGGCTGGCTGGAACGGCCGGCTTCGATTGCGCTTGAAGATCAATGATTAGGGGATACACGATGACCGCTTCGAACGCTCACAGCCCGCTGACCACCCGGCGCCTGCCCACCCTTCGTGCTTGCAGCATGGGCCTTGCGATCGGCTTGCTGGCCGCCACCGGGATCGCCAGCGCGGCCTCGCCCGCGGCCACGGTGCCCCCGGCTGACGCAGGCGCGCAACTCGCCGCACCGCTGGAAATTTCCAACATCGACTTCAAGCGCGGAGATGGCGGTGCCGGCCGGCTGGTGGTCCGCTTCAATGGCAAGGGCGCCATGCCCGACCTGCGCAACCAGGGCAATTCGGTGGTGGTCGATGTCGGCAACGCGACCCTGCCGGCGGCCCTGCAGAAGCCGATGAACGTGGTCGACTTCGCCACGCCCGTGCAACGCGTCAACGCGCACAGCGCGGGTGCGGGCTCGCAGGTAGTCCTGAGCACCAGCGGTGAATTCGAATCGCTGGCCTACCAGACCGGCAACGAATACGTGGTCGAGATCGTGCCGCGCGCAGCGCAGACGGCGATGGGCGCTTCGGTTCCCTCGGCCATCGCGGCCGGTTCGGCTCGCGTGGCCACCGCAGCCAAGCCCTACAGCGGCCGGCCGGTCACCTTCAACTTCCAGGACGTGCCGGTGCGCACGGTCCTGCAGCTGATCGCGGAAGAGTCCAACCTCAATATCGTCGCGTCCGACACGGTGCAG
>SEHC01000001.1 GCA_004173415.1 Lysobacteraceae bacterium | reverse complement strand
GGTGCGCGGCGATCCGCGCGACCCTCTTGCATAGGCAGCAGCTTGTCACTTTCCGGCAGTATCACCGCGCTTGCGACACCGTTCACCGCGGTCGGCGAGCTGGACCTCGATGCCTGGCAGCGCCTGCTCCGGCAGCAACTCGACGGTGGCACCCAGGGCATCGTCGTGGCCGGCTCGACCGGCGAGGCGGCGGCGCTGACCGATGACGAATACGAACTGCTGATCCGCACCGCGGTGGCCGCGGTCGCCGGGCGCATCCCGGTGCTGGCTGGCACCGGGCAGATGAACACGGCCAGGACCATCGCCCAGACCCGGCGCGCGGCCGAGGCCGGCGCCGGCTTGGCGCTGGTGGTGACGCCGCCGTACGTTCGTCCCACCCAGGCCGGGCTGGTCGCCCATTACCGCGCCGTCGCCGACCAGGGCGGGCTGCCGGTGGTCCTGTACAACGTGCCGGGGCGCACCGGTTGCGACCTGCTGCCGGAAACCGTGGCCGCGCTGGTCGACCACCCGGGCATCGTCGGGATCAAGGAAGCGCGCCCGGAACCCGAGCGCATGGCCGCATTGCTGGCCCTGCGCAGCGACGGCTTCGCCATCCTCAGCGGCGACGACCCCACCGCCAGCCGGGCCATGCTGGCCGGCGCCGACGGGCTGGTCTCGGTCGGTTCCAATGCGCTGCCGCGTGCCTTCCGCCGGCTCTGCGACCTGTCCCGCGGCCAGCAGGGCGAAGCTGCCGCGCGCCACGACGCGCTGCTGCAGCCGTTCCATGAATTCCATGGCGTCGAATCCAACCCGATCCCGGTCAAGGCGCTGCTGCAGCGCATGGGTTTCGGCGCCGGCCTGCGCCTGCCGCTGCTGCCGCTGTCGGCGGCGCATGCCGGCCAGGCCGACCGCCTGTACGCGGCGGCCGCGGTCCTCGAAGAACAATCCGGCCGCGAACCCGTCGCTGCCTAACCCCCGCTTTCCCAGGAGACCACCCCATGCGTTCCAACATCCCTTACCTGCGTCCGATCCTCCTTGCCACCCTGGCCGTGGCCGTGCTCGGCGCCAGCGGTTGCAAGTGGTTCCGCAAGGACGGCGACTATGCCAAGAGCGCCGAGACGCGCCCGCTGGAAGTGCCGCCCGACCTCAACCTGCCCAACACCGCCGGGGCCATGCAGCTGCCCAGCGTCGGCGCCCAGGCGGGCACCCAGGGCGCGGTCGCCTCGGCCACCGGTTTCAATGTCGCCGGCCCGCGCGATGAGGTGTTCGCCAAGGTCGGCGCGGCCCTGGAAAGCATCGACGGCGTCGCCATCGCCAGCCGCGCCCAGCTGCTGGGCACCTACGACGTCAGTTACGAAGGCAGCAACTTCCTGGTCCGCATGGTCGCGGTGGAAGCCGGTACCTACGTTTCGGCGGTCGACCCGCGCGGCCTGCCCGCCGCCGGCGCCGCGCCGAAGCTGATCGCCGCGCTGCGGGCCAAGCTGGGCGGCTGAGCCCGCCCGCCCCAGGCCGCAATCCGACGGGCGCCGACAGGCGCCCGTTGCATTTGCGCGGCCGCGCAGGATCGCTCCGTCCGGGCGGCCGGCAGGCCCCGCGACCGAGAAAAACTCTTGCCTGTGAAGGCCTTGCGTCCGCGGGCGCTTAAACTAGGCCGCCCCGCTTCCCGGTTCCTCCGGTCCCCATGCTCGATCTGCATTGCCACCTGCTGCCCGGTATCGACGACGGCGCGGTCGACCTGGACATGGCCCTGGCGATGGCGCGCATCGCCGTGGCCGACGGCATCGGCACGGTGGCCTGCACCCCGCACATCTACCCGGGCATGTACGAGAACGACCGCGACGGCATCCGCGCGGCGATCGAGTCCCTGCGCGGCGAGCTGGCCGCCCGCGACATCCCCCTGCAGCTGGTCGAAGGCGCCGACGTGCACCTGGACCCGGGCCTGGTCGCGGCGATCCAGGCCGGCCGGGTACCGACCCTGGCCGGTTCCCGCTACCTGCTGCTGGAGCCGCCGCACCACGTGGCCCCGCCGCGCTTCGAAGAGGCGATCTTCGAACTGATGACCGCCGGCATCGTCCCGGTGATCACCCATCCCGAGCGCCTCAGCTGGGTCGAGCAGCACTACGAGCTGTTCGTGCGCCTGAGCGAGCGCGGGGCCTGGATGCAGGTCACCGCCGGCGCCCTGACCGGGCGTTTCGGCAAGCGCGTGCGCTACTGGGGCGAGCGTTTCGTCGACGAGGGCCATTGCATGGTCCTGGCCACCGACGCCCACCATCCGCAGCGCCGGCCGCCGTTGCTGGCCGAGGCCCGCGAGGCCGCGGCCGCCCGGGTGGGCGCCGAAGAGGCCACGCGCATGGTCCTGACCCGGCCGGCCGGGATAGTGGCCGATGCCGATCCGGCCTCGCTGCCGGCCGGCCTGGCCGCCGCCGGGGCCGGAAAAACAGGCGCAAGTGCGCGCCAGGATTCAGCTTTCTCGCTCCAGCGTTGGTTCAAGAGACTGCGCGGTACGGCATAATGCCGCGCTGCATCATGAGGGGTTCCCCGGTTTGTTCAAGTTGATCCGTAATGCCGGCCTTGCCGGCCTGTTGTTGCTCGTGCTCGGCGCCTGCAGTTCCCTGGGCGGTTCCGGCGAAGAAAGCGTCCTGCCGCCGGCCGATCCGGTCGCCTCGGCGGTCGGTCGCGCCGAATACCACATCGGCCCCAGCGACCTGCTGGAAGTGTCGGTGTTCCAGGTCGAGGACCTGGACCGCGAAGTCCGGGTCAACAACGCAGGCCAGGTGTCGCTGCCGCTGGTCGGCGCGGTCCCGGTGGCCGGCCTGACCGTCGACCAGATCGAGGCCGAGGTCGCCCGCCGCTATGCCGCCCAGTACCTGCAAAACCCGCAGGTCAGCGTGTTCGTCAAGGAATTCGCCAGCCAGCGGGTCACCGTCGGCGGCGCGGTCAACAAGCCCGGCATCTACCCGATGACCTCCTCGCGGCTCAGCCTGCTGCAGGCCCTGGCCCTGGCCGAAGGCCTGGACGACGTGGCCAGCCTGCGCAACGTGATCGTGTTCCGCACCTCCGGCGGCCAGCGCCAGTTCGCCCGCTTCGACGTGGCCGCGATCCAGGCCGGCGAACACGCCGACCCGGAACTGGCCGGCGAGGACATCGTCGTGGTCGATACCTCCACCGGCAAGGTGGCCCTGCAGAACCTGATCAAGCTGGCCCCGTTCGTGGCCGTGTGGCGGGCCTACCGATGAGCGCCGTTCCGATTTCGCAAACCACCGAAGCGGCCCCGGCCGACGACGAGATCAACCTGCTCGAGTACTGGCAGATCCTGCGCGAGCGGCAGTGGCTGGTGGCCGGCATCGCCGCGGCGGTGTTCCTGCTGGCCCTGGTCTTCACCCTGCTGGCCACGCCGATCTTCCGCGCGTCCTCGACCCTGCAGATCGAACGCGACAGCATGAAGATCGTCGACGTCGGCGCGCTGACCCCGGCCGAATCGCCGATGGACCGCGACTTCTACCAGACCCAGTACGAGCTGCTGCAGAGCCGCTCGCTGGCCCTGCGCGTGGTCCAGGACCTGAAGCTGGTCGAGCACCCGCAGTTCGCCGAGACCATGGAGTCGGTGGACGAGGCGCTGGCCGGGAAAGGCGCCGGCGCGCCCGCCAGCGGCCCGCTCGCCCGCGAGCAGGCGCTGGTCCAGCCGCTGCTCAATGGCCTGAGCATCGAACCGGTGCGCAATTCGCGCCTGGTCCGGGTCAACTTCGATTCGCCCGACCCGGTGCTGGCCGCGCGCGTGGCCAATGCCTATGGCGATGCCTTCATCGCCAGCAACCTGGAACGCCGCTTCGAGGCCTCCTCGTACGCGCGCAAGTACCTGGAGGACCGGCTGGCCGAACTGAAGGCCAAGCTGGAGGACACCGAGAAGGAACTGGTCGGCTTCGCCACCAGCGAGCAGATCGTATCGGTCGGCGACGACCAGCCCTCGCTCAGCGCGCAGAACCTGTCCCAGCTCAATGCCTCGCTGGCCGCCGCCCAGGATGCGCGGATCCGGTCCGAGGCCGCCTGGCGCCAGGCCAGCGCCGGCAACGGCCTGGGCCTGCCGCAGGTGGTGTCCAGCGCGCTGATCCAGAAGCTGCGCGAATCGCGTTCGCTGCTGGCCGCCGAGTACCAGCAGAAGCTGCGCACCTTCAAGCCGGACTATCCGGACATGCAGCGCCTGTCCGGCCAGATCGCCGAGACCGACCGCCAGATCGCCGGCGAGATCGGCAACATCCGCGCCGCGGTGAAGTCCGAATACGACGCCGCCCGCCAGCAGGAATCGCTGCTCGAAAGCCGCCTGTCCGGGCTCAAGGGCGACGTGCTCGACCTGCAGGGCCGCAGCATCCAGTACAACATCCTCAAGCGCGACGCCGAGACCAACCGCCAGCTCTACGACGGCCTGCTCCAGCGCTATAAAGAGATCAGCGTGGTCGGCAACGTCGGCACCAACAACATCTCGGTGATCGACCGGGCCGAAGTGCCGAACCGCCGGCACTCGCCGCGGCTGTCGCTGAACCTGGCCGTGGGCCTGCTGCTGGGCCTGTTCGCCGGCGTGCTGGCCGCGTTCCTGCGCCACCACCTGGACCGCAGCATCCATTCGGCCAAGGCCCTGGAAGCGCTGGCCCACGCACCGGTGCTCGGGGTCATCCCGCGCCTGGACGCCGGTACCACTCCGGCCATGGCCGCGGCCGACCTGCGCTCGCCGTTCGCCGAAAGCTATCGTTCGGTGCGCACCGCGCTGCAGTTCGCCACTTCCCACGGCCTGCCGTATTCGCTGCTGGTCACCAGCCCGGGCCCGGGCGAGGGCAAGAGCACCACCGCGCTGGAACTGGCCCGCAACATCGCCCAGCTCGGCAAGCGCGTGGTCCTGGTCGACGCCGACCTGCGCAATCCTTCGCTGCATCGCCTCAACAACCTGTCCAACCAGGCCGGCCTGTCCAACGTGCTGGCCGGGGCGGCCGGCGCCGACGACGTGCTGCAGCCGGGCAGCGAGCCCAGCCTCAGCCTGATCACCTCCGGTCCTCTGCCGCCCAACCCGCCCGAACTGCTGGCTGGCGAGCGCCTGGGCCAGTTGCTGGAATCGCTGCGCGGCCGCTTCGACATGGTCGTGCTGGACGGACCGCCGGTGCTGGGCCTGGCCGACGCGCCGCTGCTCGCCCACGGCGTGGAAGCCACGTTGCTGGTCGCGGCCGCCGACAAGACCCGCAGTGACAGCCTGCAGGGCGCGCGCCAGCGCCTGGTCGCGGCCCACGCCCGGATCATCGGCACCCTGCTGACCCAGTTCGACCTGCGCCGCAAGGGCGAGTCCTACGGCTACGGTGGCTACTCGTACTACAGCTACGGCGGCGACGCGGACAGGAAGTGAGCCGGGCATGGCGGGCGAGGGGGCAATGAACCGCGCGCAGCCGGCCGCCCGCCGGCCCCGCAGGCCGGTGCTGCGCACGTTGCTGGCCGCCGCGGCGGTCCTGGCGATGCTCGGCCTGGCATTGCAGCTGGGCCGGATCGATGCCGGCCTGGGCCGTCCGTCCGGTCCCGAGCGCCTGCTGAAGTCGCTCGACGCCAGTCCCGGCATTTCGCCGGAAGATGCCGCCACCGCGCGGCGGATCCTCGCCGATCGCCCGCTCGACGGCAGCGCCTACCGGGTCCTGGCCCAGGTCGCCGGCCAGTCCGGCCAGGCCACCGAGGCCGGGCAGGCCTACCGCACCGCCGTGGCCCGCTGGCCGCGCGACCGGGTGGCCCGCGCCGCGCTGGCCGAGCAGGCCTTCCTGGCCGGCGACATCGAAACCGGCCTGGAACACGTCGACGCCCTGCTGCGGCTGGCCCCGGCCTCTCGCGCGGAGATGCTCGGCGTGCTGATGCCGGCGCTGGGCGATCCGCGCCTGCGCCAAGGCCTGGCCGCGCGCCTGGCCGCCGATCCGCCGTGGCGCGGCGCCTTGCCCGCCGCGCTCACCGCTGAAGACACCGACCCGGCCGCCGCCGAGGCCCTGCTGGCCGCGCTCGCCGCCCGCCAGGCCTTGCCGCCGGCCGAGATGCAGGCCCGCATCGTGGTCCTGGACCGCCTCGGCCGGGCAGGGCAGGCGCGGCAACTGTGGGTGGACGGGCTGGCGGCCGAGGACCGGGCCGTAGCCGGACTGGTCCATGACGGCGGCTTCGAACGCCCGGCGCTCAGCGGCGGCTACGCCTGGCAATACCAGGTCCCGGCCGGCGTCGGCCTCGGCCACGACCAGGCCCAGCCGTTCGCGGGCAAGGCCTCGCTGGCCCTGGAATTCGGCGGCCGCGCGGTCCAGTTCTCCGGCGTCCGCCAGGTCCTGGCCCTGGCCCCGGGCCGTTACCGCCTGCAGCTGGCGGCCCGCAACCAGGTCGATTCGACCCGGCCGTTCCTGTGGCGCATCGGCTGCAACGGCCAGCCCGGTGCGCCGCTGGCCGAGTTGGAAGTCCCGCCCTCGCCACAGTGGCAGACCCTGGCCGCCGCCTTCGAGGTCCCGGCCGCGTGCACCGCCCAGACCCTGCAGCTCCTGCATCCGGCCCGTTCCATGTCCGAACGCCAGCTCCGCGGCAGCCTGGCGTTCGATGCGGTGGAAATCGCCCCGCTGTAACAACGGGCCGATCTTCGCGGGGTTCTTTCGGTGCGCGTGGTGTCGCGACCGGCTTCCGGCGGACGCAATGACCGGACGCTCCGCGCGAACGGCGTCGCGGGCATGGCCCGCTCCTGCACCGGGCCGATTTTCGCGGGGTTTGTTCGATGTCCGTGGTGCCGCGACCGGCTTCCCGCCGACGCAATGCACGTCGGATACCCCGCGCGAACGGCGTCGCGGGCATGGCCCGCTCCTACAACGTTCCGATTTTCGCGGGGTTCGTTGGGTGCGCGTGGTGTCGCGACCGGCTTCCGGCGGCGCGACCGGCTTCCGGCGGACGCAATGACCGGATGCTCCGCGCGAACGGCGTCGCGGGCATGGCCCGCTCCTACAACGGGCTGATCTTCGCGGGGTTCTTTCGATGTCCGTGGCGCCTTGGGCGCAATCCGCCACCCCTTGTAGGAGCGGGCCATGCCCGCGACCGCCCTGCGCGAGACAACGACCAGGGAAACCCCGCGCGAACGGCGTCGCGGGCATGGCCCGCTCCTACAACGGGCTGATCTTTGCGGGGTTCGTTCGGTGCGCGTGGTGCCGCGACCGGCTTCCGGCGGACGCAATGACCGGATGCTCCGCGCGAACTGCGTCGCGGGCATGGCCCGCTCCTACAACGGGCCGATCTTCGCGGGGTTCGTTCGGTGCGCGTGGTGCCGCGGCCGGCTTCCGGCGGACGCAATGACCGGATGCTCCGCGCGAACGGCGTCGCGGGCATGGCCCGCTCCTACAACGGGCTGACCGCGACCGCCCTGCACGAGACAACGGCCAGGGATAGACCGCGCGACCGCTTTCCACGCATGCAACGACCAGGGAAACCCCGCGCGAATGGCGTCGCGGGCATGGCCCGCTCCTACAACGGGCCGATCTTCGCGGGGTTCTTTCGATGTTCGTGGTGCCTTGGGCGCAATCCCCCACCCCTTGTAGGAGCGGGGGCGAGAATTTTTCCCGGTCGCGTCATCACGGGCGCGCCGCCTCGCTGGCTATACTGGCCACCATTGCGCATTCCAGCGCCGCACCACAGGAAGTCATCCAGACATGAAGCGTCTCTTCGTTGCCCTTGCCAGCCTTGCCTTCATCGGCGCCGCCGCCGCCCAGGTTCCGGTTCCGGAACAGACCGCGCCGCAGCCCGAACCGACCGCGCAGCCGGCTCCCGGCCAGCCCGTCGCCCCGGCGCCGGGTGCCCCGGTGGCCCAGGTCGCGGCGAAGAAGGGCGCAGGCAGCGCCGCCGGCCTGAGCACCGGCGCGATGGTCGCCATCGGCGCCGCCGTGGCCGCGGTCGCGGTCGCAGCCGGCGGTGGTGGTGGCGGCAGCGACCGTCCCTCCAGCCCCTGAACCCACGGTTCAGCTGGACCCAACGGGCCGCCTTCGCGGCCCGTTTCCGTGAGTGCGGTCCGGTTTTTGTCGTTGTGCGTTGCGGCGTAAATCGCTTATCATCCTGCCCAAGGCCTCGGAAACGCTGGCTTTTTGCACCATCCCACCGAATTCGCAAGGAACCGACCCGATGAAGCGTGCCGCCTTCGCCCTGATCCTCACCGCCGCCATGGGCTCGGCTTTCGCCCAGGAAGCCGCTCCGCAGGCCGCCGTCGTCGTTCCCGCCGTGGCCCAGGCCACCGCCGCCGAGGCCACCCCGGCCCCGGCCCCCAAGATCAAGAAGGCGCCGAAGGAAGACCGCATGGTCAACGGCACCATGGTCGCCGCCGGCGTGCTCGGCGTGGCCGCAGCCGCGGCCGCGATCAGCGGCGGCAGCGACAGCGACGACCGCCCGTCCAGCCCGTAACCCACGGCGCTCGACGGCAAGACCCGACGGGCCGCCTAGTGCGGCCCGTTTTGTTTCCGATGCTTCCCTGCAGGAGCGTCGCAAGCCGCGACCAGGGAAACCAACCGCCATCGCGACTTGCGTCGCTCCTGCCGCGCCCCTGCCGCGCTCCTGCACCGACCATCCGGATCCATGCCCCTGCACAGCCAGCACTCCCGCCGCTCCGACCTCGTTGCCCTGTGGGCGGCGGCGCTGTTGCTGGTGGCCGCGCTGGTCTTCGGCGGCGGTTCGCGCGGGGCCGGCGACCTGGTGGTGCAGCTGTGCGCGCTGCCGGCGCTGGGGCTGGCGCTGCTGCGCTGGCACCATGGGCAGGCCACGCGCGCGCAGCGCTGGTTCGCCTACTGGCTGCTGGCCGCGCTGGCCGTGGTCGCACTGCAACTGCTGCCGCTGCCCGCGGCCTGGTTCGCGCGCCTGCCGCAGCGGGCCGCGGTGCTGGCCGACCTGCGCAGCGCCGGCCTGGATCCCGCCTGGCTGCCGATGAGCCTGGACCGCTACGGCACCGTGCGCGCGCTGCTGGCGGTGGCCGTGTTCGGCACCACCGTGCTGCTCGCCGGCACCCTGCCTGCAGCCGGTCGCCTGCGCCTGCTGCAGCTGGCGGTGGTGGCTGCGGTGGCCATGGGCCTGCTGGGCTTCTACCAGGCGGCCGCCGGTCCGCATGCGCCGCTGCGGCTGTACGCCTACCACCATCCGATCGGCGCCATCGGCACCTTCGCCAACCGCAACCATTTCGCCAGCCTGCTGGCCATGCTGCTGCCGCTGGCCCTGGCCCTGGCGGTGCGCGCCCAGCACCGGCGCAGTCCGGCCATGCCCTGGTGGTACGCCAGCGTGGTCCTGCTGCTGCTGGCGGCGGCGCTGAGTTTCTCCCGCGCCGGCTTCGCCCTGGCCTGCGTGGCCGTGCTGGCCGCGGCGGCGGTGCTGTTCGGCAGCCGGGCAGGGCGTCCGCGCCGGCTGGTCCCGGCCCTGGCCGGCCTGGCCGGGGTGCTGGCGATCGGCTACTACGCCTGGGCGGGCCTGATGCAGCGGCTGGAACAGGACCCGCTGGCCGACCTGCGCTGGCAATACCTGCACTACGGCCTGCAGGCCGCCGGCCAGTACCTGCCCTGGGGCAGCGGCGCCGGCAGCTTCCCCTGGGTCTATGCGCCGCTGGAACCGGTCCAGGCCATGCTCCAGGTATTCGCCGAGCGTGCCCACAACGACCTGCTGCAGGTCGCCATCGAGGCCGGCGTGCCGGGCCTGCTGTTGGTCGCGGCCCTGCTGACGCTGGGCGTCAGTTCCTGCTTGAGAAATTTTCTGGTGCGCCGCAGCACGGATATCGGCGACCATGGGCTGGTGAGCGTAGTCGGGATTTCGCTGCTGGTGCCGCTGCTGCACTCGCTGGTCGATTACCCGCTGCGCACCTACGCCGTACTGGTGCCCTTCGGTCTGCTGCTGTCCCTGTGCCTGGGCAGCGGTTCCCCCGCCGATGGTCGCCGTCAGGATCCGCCGCTTTGAACAGGGGAATGTCTTCCGTGCCTTACACCTCCGCCACGGATCGTGCGCACCACGCGGGCATGCCGTACACCAAGTACACGGCCCTGTTTTCCCTGGGCCTGCGCTTCGCCGACCTGGCCGGCCTGCTGGCCGCCGGCGTGTTCGCCTACTGGCTGCGTTTCGGCACCCCGCAGGTCGACCTGGAATACCAGCGCAACCTCGGCCGTGGCCTGCTCTTCGCGTTGGTCGTGTTCAGCATGACCCCGCTGTACCGCAGCTGGCGCGGGCGCGGCCTGGCCAGCGAGCTGTGGACCATGCTCGGCGCCTACCTGGCCATCTTCGTGGTCGCGGTGCTGTACACGGTGGCCTTCAAGCTGTCCTCGGAGATCTCGCGCCTGTGGTGGGCCACCTGGTTCGCCGGCGCGGTGGTCACCGGCACCGGCGCGCGCCTGCTGTGCCGGGCCACGGCGGCCTGGACGCGGCAGCTCGGCTTCGACCTGCGCAGTGCGGTCATCGTCGGCGGCGGCCATGACGCGCAGCGCATCGTGCGCGCGCTGGAACGCCAGCCGTGGGCGGGCATCCAGGTCAAGGGCTGGTTCGAAACCCACGACAGCCCGTCCGCCGCGCTGGAGTCGCCGCGCCTGGGCGGGCTGGCGCAACTGGCCGGCTACGTGCAGCAGCACGGCATCCAGCAGGTCTGGGTGGCGTTGCCGATGGGCGCGCAGGCCGAGATCGAGGCCATCCTGGAAGCGCTGGCCCATTCCACCGCCGACATCAAGTTCGTGCCCGACCTGCTGGGCCTGCAGTTGCTCAACCAGTCGGTGGAACAGGTCGCCGGCCTGCCGGTGATCAACCTGCGCTCCAGTCCGCTGGACGGCCAGGCGCATTTGCTCAAGGCGATCGAGGACCGCCTGCTGGCGGCGTTGATCCTGGTCCTGATCGCGCCGCTGATGGCGGTGATCGCGCTGGCGGTGAAGCTGTCCTCGCCCGGCCCGGTGCTGTTCCGCCAGGCGCGCCACGGCATCGACGGGCAGATCATCCAGGTGTGGAAGTTCCGCAGCATGCGCGTGCACCAGGAAGGCGGCGGCCGGGTCACCCAGGCCACCCAGGGCGATCCGCGGGTCACGCCGCTGGGCCGGTTCCTGCGCCGCACCAGCCTGGACGAGCTGCCGCAGTTCTTCAACGTGCTGCAGGGGACGATGAGCATCGTCGGCCCGCGCCCGCACGCGCTGGCCCACAACCACCAGTACATGGACATCGTCGACAACTACATGCAGCGCCACCGGGTCAAGCCGGGGATCACCGGCTGGGCCCAGGTCAACGGCCTGCGCGGGGAAACCGACACGCTGGAAAAGATGGCCGCGCGCGTGGAATACGACCTTTACTACATGCAGCACTGGTCGCTGGCGCTGGACCTGAAGATCATCGCCATGACCGTGATCAAGGGTTTCCTTGGCAAGAACGCGTACTGAGCGGGCGATGATGTTTCCGTCAACCCTGCGTGCGGCACCAACCCTTCTCCCGTTTACGGGAGAAGGTGCCCGTAGGGCGGATGAGGGCGAGCGCGCGCAGCCTCGCCCGGCCCTGCCTTTCCTCCCGATGTTGCATGCAAGTGCCCGCTGCGCTCGCGCCCTCATCCGGCGCTGCGCGCCACCTTCTCCCGTAAACGGGAGAAGGGCCCTCGCATCGCATCGAGCGATCCGCGCATGACCCGCATCCTGGTCACCGGCATCAATTACGCGCCGGAGAACATCGGCACCGGCAAGTACACCGGCGAGCTGTGCGAATGGCTGGCCGCGCAGGGCCATGCGGTGCGCGTGGTCACCGCGCCGCCGTACTACCCGGCGTGGAAGGTGTGGCCGGGCTTCCGCCAGTACGCCTTCAGCCGCGAACGGCGCAACGGCGTCGACGTGATCCGCTGCCCGCTGTGGGTGCCGGCCACCCCGCGCGGCCTCACCCGCCTGCTGCACCTGGCCAGCTTCGCGTTGTCCTCGCTGGCCGCGCTGCTGTATTCGCTGGCCTGGCGTCCGCAACTGGTGCTGTGCATCGCCCCGGGCCTGGCCAGCGCGCCGGGGGCGTGGGCGCTGGCGCGCCTGAGCGGGGCCAGGTGCTGGTTGCACATCCAGGATTTCGAAGTGGACGCGGCCCTGGACATGGGCATCCTCAAGGGCGAGGGCCTGCGCCGCCTGGCGCTGGCGCTGGAGCGCTGGCTGCTGGCCCGCTTCGACGTGGTCTCGACCATCTCCACGCGCATGCTGCAGCGCCTGGGGGACAAGGGCGTGGGCACCGCGCGCCGCGAGCTGTTCCCCAACTGGGTCGACATCGACGGCATCCAGCCGATCGCCGTGGCCAGTCCCTACCGGGAAGAACTGGGCATCCCGGAAGACGCGGTGGTGGCGCTGTACTCCGGCAACATGGGCCTCAAGCAGGGCCTGGAGATCCTGGCCGAAGCCGCGCACCGGCTGGTCCACGACCGCGATATCTACCTGGTGATGGGCGGGCAGGGACCGGGCCGGGAGGCGTTGCAGGCCGCCTGCGCCGGGCTGGAGCGGGTCCGCTTCCTGGACCTGCAGCCAACCGAACGCCTCAACGAGTGGCTGGGCCTGGCCGACATCCACCTGCTGCCGCAGCGGGCCGACGTGGCCGACCTGGTCATGCCGTCCAAGCTCACCGGCATGCTGGCCAGCGGCAGGCCGGTGCTGGCCACCGCCCAGCCGGGCACCGGCGTGGCCCAGGCGCTGCACGGCTGCGGGGTGGTCACCACGCCAGGCGATGCGGACGAGTTCGCCGGGGCTCTGCGACAATTGGCCGCCGATCCGTACCTGCGCCGGCGCCTTGGCAACCAGGCGCGGCAGCAGGCCGAAACGCGCCTCTCCACCCGGGCGATCCTTTCCGCCTTCCAGCATCGCGTCGCCGGCCTCGTCGGCGGCGACTGAGCCCTCCACCCTCGGCGCGCGCCGCACGGCGCGTCCCGACCTCCATCGATCCAGGGAAATACACATGGCAAAGCGCGCACTCATCACCGGCGTCACCGGACAGGACGGTTCCTACCTGGCCGAGCTGCTGCTGGACAAGGGCTACGAAGTCCACGGCATCAAGCGCCGGGCCTCGTCGTTCAACACCCAGCGCGTGGATCATCTGTACCACGATCCGCACGAGCAGGGCCGTCCGTTCCACCTGCACTACGGCGACCTGACCGACAGCAGCAACCTGACCCGGATCATCGCCGAGGTCGAGCCGGACGAGGTCTACAACCTGGGCGCGCAGAGCCACGTGGCGGTCAGCTTCGAGTCGCCGGAATACACCGCAGACGTCGATGGCATGGGCACGCTGCGGCTGCTGGAGGCGCTGCGTTTCCTCAAGCGCACCGACAGGACGCGCTTCTACCAGGCCAGCACCTCGGAGCTGTACGGGCTGGTGCAGGAGACGCCGCAGACCGAGCGGACGCCGTTCTATCCGCGCAGCCCGTACGGCGTGGCCAAGCTGTACGCGTACTGGATCACGGTCAACTACCGCGAGAGCTACGGGATGTACGCCTGCAACGGCATCCTCTTCAACCACGAGAGCCCGCGCCGTGGCGAGACCTTCGTGACCCGCAAGATCACCCGCGGCCTGGCCAACATCGCCCAGGGCCTGGAGAAGTGCCTGTACATGGGCAACCTGGATGCGCTGCGCGACTGGGGCCATGCCAAGGACTACGTGCGCATGCAGTGGATGATGCTGCAGCAGGACGAGGCCAAGGACTACGTGATCGCGACGGGCGTGCAGTACAGCGTGCGTCATTTCATCGAGCTGGCGGCCGCCGAGCTGGGCATCACGCTGGCCTTCGAGGGGCAGGGCGTCAGCGAGAAGGCGCGCGTGCAGTCGGTGGAAGGGGACAAGGCGCCGGGCGTGAAGCCGGGCGACGTGATCGT
This sequence comes from Lysobacteraceae bacterium, assembly GCA_004173415.1. Taxonomy (GTDB): domain Bacteria; phylum Pseudomonadota; class Gammaproteobacteria; order Xanthomonadales; family Xanthomonadaceae; genus Pseudoxanthomonas_A. The sequence continues at coordinate 19,652 of SEHC01000001.1, read as the reverse complement.
GTCGGTGGACCCGCGCTACTTCCGCCCGGCGGAAGTGGAGACGCTGCTGGGTGATCCGTCGAAGGCGAAGGCGGATCTGGGCTGGGTGCCGCAGATCACGTTGCAGGAGATGGTGGTGGAGATGGTTGCCAACGATCTGGAAGAGGCGCGGCGGCATGCGTTGTTGGAGCAGCATGGCTATCAGACCCATGTGGGCCACGACAAGTAAATGCGGCCTGAGCGCCCGGTGAAGTTGGATGGCTACGCAATTCGTTAGGCATGCAAAAAAAGCTCTCAACGTAGCTTGGGGTCAGATACTCCTGGCCATTATTGCTGTGGCTAGCATTCGCATCTACACCGAATTGCTGGAACCGTCCGAGTTCGGTAAGGCAATGCTCGCAATGGGCGCCTATACACTTCTTGACGGTATTTTGATCATGGCGTTAAGTCAGACGTTGGCGTTGTTCTGCAGCCGTCTACAGGGTGACGAACAGAAGCGAAGCGTGGCGGCAGGATTTGCCTCCATCCTGATCGGGCGGTACCTGAAAGTAATCCCGGCTGCTTTGCTGCTGTGCGCTTTGGTTGCAAGCATCTTCTGGAGCGGCTACCTCAGTATTCTGTTGTTCGGTGCATTGACGACTGCCTACCTGGTGGCAGAGACGGCTCGTACTGCCATGCTGACGCTGTTGAATGTCAATCAGCAGCATGGCCGCTATTCCATCTGGGTGATAACGGAAGCGCTGATAATTTTTCTGGTGGTTTCGGCAACCTTGTGGGCGGGAACATCGAGTGCCGCGGCCTACATCTATGCGCTGGTGTGTGCCAAGGTGTTTTCCACTGTCGTGTTCTTCTTGCTCTATCACCGTGGGAAATTCTTCAGATCCATCGATTTCAAGCTTATAGATTCGCTTCGAGCAGGCGCACTTGGTTACGCGGTCCCGTTCAGCGGTATGGCGGTGATCGGCTGGCTAGGTGCATATCTTGATAGATACATCCTTACCTATTCAGCGCCAGCTGCCAGTATTGGCATCTATGTCGGATCTGCCGGGACGATCGGTAGGCCCTATGCCATCGTCACTTCAATGTTGTCGAATTATTTTCGCCCGATGCTGTTCAGTGCCCAAGCGAATAGGGACAGCGCGAAAGGACGGGCGATTTTCCGAGTTTGGTTGATTGCGGCGATCCTGATTGGGGTGGCGGGAACAGTCGGTGCGTTATTGATCGGTCCCGTTCTCCTCCCGCTGGTCCTGGCCGACTCCTATCGCGGTGGCGCCATTCAGATCATGGCCATTCTGTCGATTGGCCTGACAGCTTCGATCGCCGCCCACGCCTTGGACAATTTTCTATTTTCCAAAGGATGGAGCAAGTTGCTTGTGATACCGCAAGTGGTCTCCGTCCTTATAAGCGTTGCAGCAATCTGGATCCTGGCATCTAGATTCGGTGCAGCCGGCGCCGCGGCTGGTAAAGCGATAGGTGACGTATCCAAACTTCTGTTGACGATGGGACTGGTTGCAATTGCCGGTAACAGGGAAAACAGCGTGATCCAAACGGAAGTTGAGGCGCTGAAGTGCGAATAGCCATAGCGACTACAACTGGATTTCATCTCATCCATTTGGCTCGTGAGTTGATCGCGCTTGGACACGACGTTACCTACTATTCGTATCATCCGTTATATCGGATGCTCCGCGGTGGAATACCGAAAGAGAGAGCTCGTTCGCAATTCATCAGGCTTTTGCCTTGGTCTGCAGGCGCGCTCTTCCGTCATATCCCAAGACTGCAAAGAGCTTGCGTGCAGGTCATGCTGAAAAGGATGGATGAGCGCATGGTTCAGTGCCTGGAGCCATGTGACGTATATATCGGTCTGTCAGGAATGCTTGTGCAATCGGGTAAGCATGCAAGAGCGAAGTATGGTGCATGTGTGATTTCGGATCGTGGATCCATGCATGTTCTTACCCAGCAGGAACTCCTTTCGGCCGATGGCTGCGACAGGCTTGATGCCAGTTACGTAAGTAGAGAATTAGATAGCTACGCCGTTTCTGATTACGTGGTCGTACCTTCTCTCAACAGCGCCGAGAGCTTTGAAGGTAATGGGTTTCCGAAAGGCAGGCTGTTCGTCAACTATTACGGTGTAGATCTGGAGCGATTCCAAGCGACGCCCTTGCCTGATGGAAAATTCACCGTGCTGTATGTGGGCGCTTGGTCATATCAGAAGGGCGCAGATATCCTCACGGAGGTGGCATTCCGTCTGCCGGATATCGATTTCGTACATGTAGGTAGCGTTGGCGACCTTGATCCGCCAGCCATCCAAAATTTCAAGTTTGTCGGGCATGTGCCAAATGAAGAACTGCGAAAGTTCTATGGACGGGCCCACCTATTCGTCTTGCCTTCAAGACAAGATGGTTTTGGCATGGTCATGCTGGAAGCTCTGGCGTGCGGCGTACCGGTAGTCGCAAGCGACAAAACCGGTGGTGCCGACATAAAAGGCGTGATCCAGTCCGACTCACAGATGGAGATCTTCGAGGCAGGATCAGTAGATGAACTGGCTGCTGCGATCATCACCATGAGGGCGCGTATCGAAACTGGCCCTACGGGTGGCGTGCGGCATGCCTTGGTCGATCGTGATATCGAGGCTTTCAGTTGGAAGGCATACGCCAAACGCTATCGTGAATTTCTTATAGGTATCCGACAGTGACTCCCAAGTATTCAATCGCCATTATCGGTATCTACTTCGGAAAGCTTCCAGACTACTTTGACTTGTGGCTCGCATCATGCGGCTGCAACAAGAACTATGAATGGTTAGTCTTCACTGATGCGGACTGCTCTGGCTACGAAGTCCCGTTCAATGTTCACGTGCATGCATTGTCGCTAGCGGAGTTTTCGCGGATAGCGAGCGACGCACTCTCGTTGAATATAGATATTGACACGCCCTACAAGGTTTGCGATCTCAGGCCTGCTTACTGGATGTTGCTGCCGATTTCAGGCAGAACCTACGATTTTTGGGGTCATTGCGATCTGGACATGGTTTTCGGAAGGCTTGATGGCTTCATCACCGATGAAATTCTCGAGAACAACGACAAGATTTTTTCTGTAGGTCACCTGACCCTGTACAGAAACAGTGATGAAGCAAATCTGATGTTCAAGAGGCCTCACGAGGCGTTGGATTGGAAGGAAATAATGTCCGATCCGAAGCATCGCGGGTTCGACGAGCATATTGGAGTCAATCGGATATGGGCGCTGCATGGCGGCAGGGTCTTTGAGAATGAAGCCATAATCGCAGACTTGGATCCGCACGTACGAAGGATGGAATTGCTAGATCCTGCTATGAACAGAAGGGAACAGATCTTTTACGTGGACAACGGGAGGGTTTATCAGGGCTACTTTGGAAGTGATGGGGCTTGGGTCGCGAATGAATTCATGTATGCGCACTTTCAGAAGAGAAAGATGGCAAGGCGGGACTGTCCACCTTACGCAACATCCTACGTGTTGGCGAAGGATGGCTTCTGCGCTTTGCCCGCAATCCCGCCGACGCGAGAGTTCATTGCGTCCCGCAATGGATTCCGCATAAAAGACTATTTTTTGGAGTTCAGATATCGAGCAAGGCGGTTCGCGAGATTCTCTCTGAACAAGGCGGGCAAGTGATGTCGGCGAGGAAAGTTAGTGCGGTCATGCCTGTGCACAACGGAGCGACCTATCTGTCCGCTGCAATTGACAGCGTGATTTGTCAGACGCATGAAGATTTTGAATTGATCATCGTTGATGACGGAAGCAGTGACGCCACCGCCGATATCGTAGCTGGCTATTCTGACTCACGAGTGCGTTGCATCAGGCTGGAGAAGTCCGGCCTGGTTGCGGCTCTGAATGCGGGGCTGCAGCATGCTGCTGGCGCCTACATCGCAAGAATGGACGCGGATGACATTTGCTATCCCGACAGGTTCTCAGTGCAGGTAGCGGAGTTAGAAGGCCGCCAGGAACTCGGACTTGTCTGTTCAGATATCGTTCGGATTGATGTAGACGGAAATGACATCGGGGCGGAGTCGTTTCGCGGACTTGATAGTGATGTGTTGCGCGATGGCCTGTTGTACAAGAAGGCGATAAAGCCTGTCGTGCACCCGACCGTGATGATGCGTAGGGAGGTATACGAAAGAGTCGGGGGTTATCGTAGGTACCATTGTGCCGAAGACCATGATTACTGGCTCCGTTGCGTGGACAGATATGGGTTTTCCCGTATTGCCCGGCCCTTGCTCAGGTATCGGGTAAACGACCAAGGGGTATCTCGCACCAAGTCGGCAGAGCAGATGGCCAGCGCGATGATGAGCGCCATCAACTATGAGGTTCACCTGTTTACTAAGACGGATCTTTATAGTGAGCATGTGGATCTCTGGACGGCAACACTTGCTTGCCTTCGGGTAGAAGAGATACCTGAGCTTGCGATGGCTGCATCTTCTTTCCAGGAGATCAAGGGTGCTGTACGCGCCAAGCAGCCGTGGTCAGTAGCCAAGGCGTCGGTCCGCGGGATTGCAAGGTCTGGCATGAACTGGCTGCCCGGGGAGCAATTGAGGCGGAAGCGCGAAGCGGTGACTAGACTTGTGCGAACTGTAGTGGGCAGCCTGTGAGCAGGCATTTATTTACCGCTGAGGGGGTGTGATTTGGATGTCTTCCTCGCCGTCTTAATTGCCTTGCTCTGCGGCGGCTTGTTGATCCGCATTGCAATCAAGCCCGATGCGCCGTTGTTCCATGTGGCGCTGATGGCGTTGTTTACATTGGGTTACCTGGTGTTGCCTGTCATGTTGAAAGGCAATTCGGGCCTGGCCAGCTACGCCGAGCGTGAGATTGCTGGTGCCTTAGGCATACACGGCCTTTATTTCCTTGCGCTTCTGGCTGGCTACTTCTTTTTTCTTGCCAGATCCGGAAGGCGGCGGTCGATTGACCTTCCGCGAATCGCCACTCTTGTTCAGCGATACCCGGCGCGGCTGTTCTACTTATGTCTGGCTTTGTATCTTGCCTACTTTTCGACAAATGAGCTAACAAGTTATTCAGCCGAGGATTTCGAAGCCTATTTTCAGGATCGGAGTCTCTTCTCATCTCTTCTTGCGGCAATTGCGGTCTATTGCCAAGCATTGATGGCGATATGTCTCGTTGCTGCGATTGGAAATTCCAAAAGGGCTGTCGTGACACCAATGATTGCGGCTTATGCGGTAATGCTGGTCTTGCTGCTTTCTGTCGGCCAGCGCCTGGCGATGATCGCACCATGCATCATGCTGGTCATGGCCTTTGGGCTAGCCGGTCAAGGGCGGAGAGCGCTCAAGATTATGCTTGCTACGGTCGTCGCGCTGGCTTTGGTTAGCCCTTTCGCAGTCTATCTGCGCGAAGCTGAAAGTGGTTCCCGCGGCAAGGACAAGATTGTTGAAGTCGGCGGCGGATTCTCCTATGGGGATGATCCGATAACTACTGCAGTTACCTCGGTCGCCGAGCGCGCGGACTTGGTTCTCAACACGCTCTTGCTCAAGGGCTACATTGATCGGACGGGGTATGTCGGACCGCAGTTCTACTATTCGGTTCTGGTTAGTCCGGTTCCAAGACTGATTATCGGAAACAAGCCGGCGTTGCTCAGTGGTGACGGTACTCCCGCCGATGAGATTTCAGTACTTGCCTGGCGGTTGGACAAGGGGCAGAGCACCGGCAGCCTGACTGCATTTGGCGGAATAACCGCTTATCGCCAAGGTGGCTGGTTAGCTGTAATTATCGACGGGGTGTTGGTAGGTGTCCTTGGCGCCTTCATGTACCGGTGGCTTGGGTCGGGTGGGCCGGGAGGGCAGATGTTTTATGTCGTCCTGGTTCCCTTGATGGTCGTAAAACGGGTGCCCGCTAGCCTCTTTGAGGCATTGGCAGAGATCCTGCCCATGCTGGTGTTCATAGCGTTAGCCTGCGTTGTTGACAGGCTCGCCGGGCGGCGGCTAGTGGTTCGAAACCCTCATGTCTGATCGCCCATCCGTTGCATTCAAGCCGGTCAGCATGGCCGGCGACGTAGTGGGGCACTTGGTCTGGCCCGATATATTCAGGGGCGTTGCTGCACTTCTTGTGTGTGCCGGCCATCTCAGGGCCGCGCTTTTTGTTGACCACGAATCTGTGACGAATCCAGGCCTGCTGGCCCACTTGTTCTACCTTGTTTCCGGCCTGGGGCATCAGGCAGTAATGGTCTTCTTTGTCTTGAGCGGATTTCTGGTGGGGGGCTCAGTACTACGGTCGCGCCGGAAGCCAAACATGGTGAACTATTCGCTGTCCCGCTTGACCCGCTTGTGGGTGGTGCTCATACCCGCGCTCGGCTTGACCTTCATCGTCGACAGCTTGGTGCTGCAAATCGCGCCTAATGTGTTGAATGGCGGGATGCATGAGCTTTGGGGATCGGTTCCCGCGGCTGGCCAACACTCGGTCGGGCTGTTCACGCTGTTTGGCAATGCCCTTTTCTTACAGTCGTTGGCGGTACCCACATATGGCAGTAATGGTCCGCTGTGGAGCCTTGCATACGAGTTTTGGTATTACGTTGCGTTCCCGTTGCTTGTGATCTTGTGCACCAATGACTCGGGGCGCGATCTCTGGCGCAAGGCGGTCGCCCTTGTGGTCTTGATGGCAATCATCATGCTCGCCCCGACGCCGTTGCGCCTGGGTTTTGTTGTCTGGTTGATGGGGGTTGGCGTCTGGGCGCTGAATCAGAGGCGGTACGGATTCATATCAAGCCCATATTTCGCCCTGTTCTCCGCGGTTGTACTTGGTGCCGCCCTTGCCTACTCCAAAGTAAACCCTGTGGAGTTCACCGGAGGTCCGGCGGATATCTGGGTGGGTCTTTCGTTCTCGCTGCTGCTTGCATCACTGCTGCAGCAACGGCGGCAACCGGCGCTCGGCCGATTCTTCGGCAGCTGGGCTAGGCGTTTGTCCGACATCTCGTATTCGTTCTACGCGATACATTTTCCGTTGGTGCTGTTGATTGGCGTCCTGCTAGGGACAACCACCGTGCAGTTGGTTCCCGAATTAGAGGGAATCTCGATATATCTGGCGTCGCTGGCAATCCTTTGTGGTGCCGGTTGGCTGATGTGGTGGACAACTGAGCGACATACGCCAGCGGTAAAGCGGTGGCTTCAGGGCCGAATTGCCTCCGTGTATGGACGCCATCTCACAAAAGAGAGCCGTTCTTGAAAATATTGCATGTAATTTCGTCGGTTGATCCCCGCGGTGGTGGGCCGATAGAGGGAGTGAACAATCTTGGCGTCGAATTGACGAGGCTGGGTCATGTGGTTGAAATCGTCAGTCTCGATGCGCCCGACGGTGCATGTCTGCCTCAGTATCCGGGACTTGTCCACCAGTTGGGGCCGTCAACGGGAGGATACGGCTTCAATCGAAAACTGGTCGACTGGCTCAGGGTCAATGCAACGCGCTTTGACGCAGTCATCGTCAACGGTTTGTGGCAATACCACGGGCTGGGAACGTGGCGCGCACTGGCGGGTATGAAGACGCCATACTTCGTTTTCACGCATGGGATGCTGGATCCTTGGTTTAAGCGGACCTATCCACTTAAGCATCTTAAGAAATGGCTGTACTGGCCATGGGCGGAGTATCGGGTGTTGCGTGACGCTACGGCAGTGATATTTACCTGTGAGGAAGAGCGCTTGCTGGCGAAGGAGTCCTTCTGGCTGTACTGGTGCAATGAAGAGGTGGCCTCCTATGGCACTTCGCTACCGCCAAGCGATGCCGCGGAGCTTAGTGCCCGCTTCTTGGCCAAGTGTCCTGATTTGCGCGGTAAACGACTGCTGCTTTACCTCAGCCGCATCCATGAGAAGAAGGGTTGCGACTTGTTGGTGGAAGCTTTCGCAAAGGTTGCGGCCAACGATCCGGATCTGCGTCTGGTCATGGCTGGTCCAGACCAAACGGGTTGGGTGGCCAAGCTGAAAGAACAAGCGGCCCGCTTGGGTGTCGCGGATCGCATCATCTGGCCTGGCATGCTGCTAGGCGATGACAAGTGGGGAGCGTTCTACTCCGCCGAAGTGTTTTGCCTGCCTTCGCATCAAGAGAACTTTGGCATTGTGGTCGCCGAAGCGATGGCCTGTGGCAAGCCTGTCCTTATCAGCAATAAGGTGAATATCTGGCGCGAGATCGAAGATGATGGCGCTGGTATTGTCCAGGACGACACCCTTGAAGGCACTACGAAAGCCTTAGAGCAATGGCTGGCGCTTACGCCTGAAGCTCAGCAGGAAATGCGCGAAGCAGCACGTCGATCCTTCAATACACGATTTCGAATCGACCGGGTTGCCGAGAGTCTGGTCCGTATCCTCGAAAAGCACGTGGGTTCGGGAGTGAGTGACGGCGCGACGACAGTCGGCACGGAGTAATGAGATGAGCCTGCTTGACGCGAAAGAATCTAAGCCATTGCTCGGCGGACCCAGCTTTTCCCTCGGGCATCGTATGTTTCGCGCCGCTTGGGGCGTGACCTGGCTTTTACTGGCCGCGTGGACACCCGCGCCGCTGCATGGCTGGCGCGTCTGGCTGTTGAAGTGCTTCGGAGCGCGAATGCATCCGACCGCGCACGTATATGGCAGCGCCCGCGTGTGGTACCCACCCAACTTGATAATGGAAGAGGGCGCCTGCCTCGGGCCGCGAGTGAATTGCTATTGCATGGCGCCTATCAGCCTGGGTCGCGGCGTCATCGTGTCCCAAGGTGCCTATCTATGTGCGGGCATGCACGATATTGAAGACCCGGACTTCCAGTTATTGGTCAAGCCCATCGTTATCGGCGCCGACGCATGGGTCGCAGCCGAGGCTTTCGTGGGGCCCGGCGTCTCCATCGGCCGAGGGGCCGTGCTAGGGGCAAGGGCGGTTCTGTTCAAGGATGCAGTTGCCAACGGTGTCTATGCCGGAAACCCGGCTCAACTTATCAAATCCCGCAAGTTGACCGCGCAAGGTAACAGTCATGATTGATTTGGCAGTGCTCATCCTCACCCACAACGAAGAACGGCACATCGCTCGTGCCATCGCGTCCATTTCGACTATTGCCGCGCAAGTTTTCGTGGTGGACTCCGGTTCAACCGATCGGACTGTGGATATTGCGGAGCAATTGGGCGCAGTGGTGCTAAGGAACAAGTTCATTAACTACGCCAGGCAATTCCAGTGGGGGCTCGACAACGCACCAATCACCAGTGCATGGGTGATGCGCCTGGACGCCGACGAGATCATCGAGCCCGATTTGGTCGCCGAGATCGCGGAGAAGCTGCCAGCGTTGCCCACTGATGTCGCCGGAATCAACTTGGACCGCAAGCACATCTTCATGGGCCGCTGGGTTCGCCATGGTGGTCGCTATCCGCTGCGCCTGCTGCGCGTCTGGCGTCATGGCCAGGGCCGCATTGAGGACCGTTGGATGGACGAGCACATGGTCGTCTGGGGCGGCCGCACCGTGAACTTCAAGGGCGGGTTCTCCGACCATAACCTCAACGACCTCACCTTCTTCACCGACAAGCACAACAAGTACGCCACTCGCGAAGCCATCGACGCGCTCAACCAGAAGCTCGACCTGTTCCCGCGCGACGAAGCGTTAAGCAGCGACAGCGCCTCACTGCAAGCATCATTCAAACGCTGGGCCAAAGAACGCATCTACAATCGTCTGCCATTCACCCTAAGCGCTACGCTTTATTTCCTGTGGCGCTACTTCTTCCAGCTCGGCTTGCTCGACGGTCGGTCGGGCTTGGTATACCACGTCCTGCAGGGCTTCTGGTACCGCTTCCTAGTCGGCGCCAAAGTCATGGAGTTAGAAAGGGAAATCGCCGGGGTCGAGAACAAACGAGATATGTTGGAGATTATTTCGCGGCTGACTGGACACCAACTTGGTCCTGAGCAGGAATCGTGAGCGTATGGCTGGTAAGCGATTGCTTTTCGTGCCTGATGATGCCCGGGACTGTGCATGACGATTGATTTGCTGCGTCATATGCTTGCCATGGCTGTGATCATTCAGCACATGCACTCAGAAAGTCGGTATTCACTGGCAACCAATCTGCAGATTGCGGATGTTGTGTATTGGATCGACGGCGCGGTGGTGGGCTTCTTTGCGTTATCCGGCTACTTCTTCAGCAATGCAAAGCCGTTGTCCGAATATCTCAAAGGGCGTGTGGTGCGCCTGCTGGTGCCTTTTCTTGTCTTCTCGCTCGCTTACGCCGTTGCGCTGGCTGTGCTGGGGAAGTCGGACTTGTGGCCCGGTCTCTGGAAGACGGTCACCCTACATGGCAGTGGCATGCAGCTGTATTTTCTGCCGTACCTACTACTGGTCGTTGGAACTTATGCCACTTACTCGAAGCTCGCTCCTTCACTTGCGTCTAATGTAAAAGCCGACGTTCTTATCGCTCTGGTATTGCTCGGTGCCACCCTGGCAAATGGTTCGGATGAATCCACTGGTGCTGGAATCATCATGCTGCCGCTCTATGCGCTGGCATTTCTGCTTGGTCGGCTAGTGAAATCCTGGAACTCAGCGGGCTATCGCAACTATGTGTTGCTCGCGCTTCTTTACGGCGTTGGCATGTGGGACCACCGGTTCATGGATATGGCTTTGGCTATCAGCCTCTTGTTGATTGCTATTGGGTTTGAAAGATGGGCGCCTGACCGACGTTTGGCCGGCAGCGGGGGCGTGTACTTGCTCCACACGCCGATAGTGAACTTTGCTATTTCGACGGTTCTAGTTCATTTCGGATTGGTGCAAATCCCCAATGTAATCTTGTCCGTCATCCTTACTTACGCCTTGTGCCTCCTCCTTACATTGGCATTCGACCACCTGCTTCCACGATGGAAATGGCTGCTTCTTGAGTAGCGATCGTAGGTTGCCCGGGCTATGGCGCTTGGGTTGCTGCTGAGCATTCGTTAGCTCCCCGCGCCCAAGAGCAGAGTCATTACCCCATCCCCAATTGCGTTGCTGACGCCCCGACACCCCTTAGAGACGACCCATGCCCGACCGCACTCGAATCCGCAAGGCCGTATTCCCCGTCGCTGGCCTCGGCACCCGCTTCCTGCCCGCCACCAAGACCGTGCCCAAGGAGATGATGCCCATCGTCGACCGCCCGCTGATCCAGTACGCGGTGGACGAAGCGATCGAGGCCGGCTGCGACACCCTGGTGTTCGTCACCAACCGCTACAAGCATGCGGTCGCTGATTACTTCGACAAGGCCTATGAGCTGGAACAGAAGCTCGAGAAGGCTGGCAAGCACCAGCAATTGGCCCTGATCCAGAAGATCCTGCCGCCGCATGTGCGCGCCGTGTTCGTCACCCAGAGCGAAGCCCTGGGCCTGGGCCATGCCGTGTTATGCGCGCAACCGGTGGTTGGCGACGAGCCGTTCGCGGTGATGCTGCCGGACGACCTGATCTGGAACAAGCGTGGGCCCGGCGCCTTGAAGCAGATGGCCGACTTGGCCGAAAGCACCGGTGCCAGCGTGGTGGCGGTGGAAGACGTGCCCCGCGCCATGACCGGCAGCTACGGCATTGTCGACGCGCCCGACATTGCCGGCTCTGCGGAGGCCAATCAGCATGGTCGTATCCAGTCGATCGTGGAAAAGCCCTCGCCCGACAACGCGCCCAGCACGCTGGCGGTGGTGGGCCGTTACGTACTCGACCCCCGCATCTTCTCGCTGCTGGCGCAGACCCCGCCCGGCAAGGGCGGTGAGATCCAGCTGACCGACGCCATCGCGCAATTGCTGGCCGAGAAAACGGTGCTGGCCCATCGCTTCCAGGGAACCCGCTACGACTGCGGCAGCCACCTGGGCCTGATCGAAGCGACCATCGCATTCGCACTGGACCATGCCACCCTCAGCGAAGGGGCGGCGCAGGCCATGCGCGCGGCGCTCGCCGAGATGGGGGTTGTGGAGCACTAGTTTCCGGCTAGCCGCCTTGCAGACGCAGAACCCCGGCCGGGCAGGGCGCTGGCGCGTCCGCACGCACGGTCGCGGGCATGGCCCGCTCCTACGGGGGTAGGGATTTCCTGACACGGCGATGCGGCCTTGCCTGACCGTGGTTGCGGGCATGGCCTGGTCCTGCACGGGGTAGGGATTTCCTGACACGACGGCGGGGCGTTGGCTGATGGCGGCGCCCGGTTCTCTCCTAGCAGACTTGCTCCAGCTCCGGTCGCTTCCCACCACGACCAGACCCACCCGCAAGGAAGCGGCGGAGCGAACCGCAGTCCGGACCACGGCCACCCAACCTGCCGCGCTGGCCCCGGACCCAACCACATGGAAAGCAAAGGAGCATGCACGTGAACCAGAACCTCGTCTCGATCGTATTCGACGCCGCCCGCCTGACTGCCATCGACGCCGCCCTGGCCTCCCTGGAAGCCGAACTGGAAGACCTGGTCGCCCTTCCCGTCGACCAGCGCCGCGACCTCTTCAAGATGGGCGACAAGTCCGAAGTCTTCTGCCGTTCCACCCTGACCGTCCTGTCCCAGAATCCGAAGATCGTCAACGAAGGCCTGGGCCTGCCCGAGGCCTTGGCCGACATGGCCGCCCTGGATGCATTGCGGCCCCGCCTCGCGCGCCTGCGCCTGCTGCTGGACCGCGGCACCGACACCGAGACCGCACTGGGCGCCGACATCTTCGCCACCGTCCTGGAGGGCTACGGCCTGCTCCGCGTCTCGGGCAAGAGCCACGGCCTGGAACGCGAATTCAGGGCCCTGGGCCGCAGCCGCTTCCCCTACAAGGGCCGCAAGAACGACAGCCCCGAAGAAGGCGCCGAACCGGCCTGAGCACCCCGGCCGCCCAACCCCACCGGCCACAGGCCTGGCGCGCAAGCGCCAGGCCTTTTTCATGGGCGGCGATTGCGGGGTTAAGCAGGGGGGCAGGGCGCGCGGCCCGGGCGCAAGGATGGGCTGGTAAGCGGGAATGGCTGGCTGGTAAGCGGATTCGGCTGGCGGGTAAGCCGGATTGGCTGGCCGGTAAGCGGGAATGGCAGGCCGGTAAACCGGGTTGGCTGGCCGGTAAGCGGAGTTGGCTGGCCGGTAAGCGGGATTGGCTGACCGGTAAGCGGAGTTGGCTGGCCGGTAAGCCGGATTGGCAGGACGGTAAGCGGAATTGGCTGGCGGGTAAGCCGGATTGGCTGGCCGGTAAGCGGAATTGGCTGGTCGGTAAGCCGAATTCGCTCGACTCGGTCACTGGATCATCCGACAGCGAGATTCGCGGGTTCCCCTGCGGTAGCAGGCAGGAGCACCCCTCGGTCGCTCCCGCGAGCGCCGCCCCGTGCACCTGCGGGTCCATGGCCCAGAGCGTCGCGGGCATGGCCCGCTCCTACGCCCCGGAGGAAGTCCCCTTGGGGGGCGCCCCGGAGGAAGTCCCCTCGGGGGGCGCCCCGGAGGAAGTCCCCTCGGGGGGCGCCCCGAAGGAAGTCCCCCCGGGGGGCGCCCCGGAGGAAGTCCCCTTGGGGGACGCCCCGGAGGAAGTCCCCTTGGGGGGCGCCCCGGAGGAAGTCCCCTGGGGGGACAGGGGGACCAATCCGACCTTCAGGCCGAACACCCCGGCGATCGCGTTGAGCGTCGCCACCGTGGGGTTGCCCTTGCCGGATTCGACCTGGCGCAGGGCCTGCACGCTGAGGCCGCGGTGGTGGGCGAATTGCGGCTGGGTCAGGCCGCTGAGGTGGCGCATGCGGCGCACCGCCGCGGCCAGGTCCAGGCTGCCGTCGGCCAGCCCCTTGTAGAGCGCGTCGAGCTGGGCGCGGGCGGTGGCCGGGTCGGGGCGGGGCGGGTTGCGCGGCATCAGCGTGGCAACCCGGCCAGTTGCGTGGCCTGGGCGTCGATGCTGGCCCGGCAGGCCTCGATGACCCCGGCCTCCACCCCGTGCGCGCGCATGGTGTCGGGCAACGCGGCCACGGTGCCGGCGAATCCGCCGAGCGCCTCGACGATCGCAACGCGCTCGGCATCGGGCACGTCCAGCGCGGGCACCACCTGCCGCCAGTCGTGCAGGCGCACGTCGCCGGCATCGGCCCACGACAGGCTGCGCGGGATCAGCTCGGGATCCAGGAACATGGGCGCGAAGTCGAACAGCGGCGTCAGCCGCACGCGGCCGTCGGGCAGGCGCTGCACGGCGTGGTTGCGGGCGTGGTTGTCGGTGTTGCGCATGGCCTGGTTGAGCACGTCGCGGCGCAGGAACTCGATGGTGTCGGCCAGCGGATCGCTGCTGTGCCGGCGCAGCGCCGCCAGCAGGGTGTTGAGCCGGCAGGGCAGGCCGAACCCCTGCAGGCCGGCCAGGCTGGCCAGGCTTTCCTGGGCCAGCCGCACCGTACCGGTGGCGTCCACCTGGCGGTCGAAGCGGCGCACGAACAGCAGCTCGCCCTGGTGGCGCACCTGTTCGGGCGCATGCACGTGCAGGCCGCAGGCGGCGGCCACGCGCAGGTAGGCAGCCTCGTTGCGCAGGACCCGGCGGTCGTCGTCGCCGTGGCCGCGCGGACCCTTGGCCAGCCAGTGCGCGCGGGCGTCGGCGTCGGCCAGCGAGAGGTCGGCGTGCAGGCGGCCGTCGGCATCCTCGGCCAGCAGGTATTTGGGCGCCGCGCCCTGCACGCCGGTGGTGCCGGAGGCGAGCATGGCGTGCGCGGACAGGTGCTCCAGCGCATGCTCGCGTCGCTCGACCAGTTCCTCGACGGTGAAGCCGCGGCCCGCGGCTGCCGGCGGCGGGTTGCGGCGCAGGTGGTCTTCGTAGAACGCCACCGCGGTGTCCAGGCGCAGGTGCCCGACCGGGTTGAACGCGCCGGCCATGACCAGCGGCAGCACCAGCCCGTCATGGTCGTGCAGGCCCAGCAACTGCAGCAGCAGGCGACGCCCCTTGCCCTGCGGGACCAGGTCGTACAGGAACGCCGGGGCCCGCCCGGCAGCGTGCGCCGCCGGCGGGGCGAAGCCGACCGGCAGGCCCAGCGAGACCGGCCAGGGCGCGTCGGAGAAGATGTACTCGGGCAGGTAATCCACCCGGGCACGATCATTGCCCAGCGGTTCCAGCGTCGCCGCCGGGATCCACTGGCCGTCGCGATGAAGCTCGATGCGGGCGATGGTCATGGCCAGGACTGTAAGGATGATCCATCAAAATGGCAAATAATGCGGATAGGGATACTTATTTGCTATTTAACAATCGAATACTTGCGAGCCGGCCTTGCCCGCGAGGCCCTTGCAGCAGCGCCCCGTGACGCGGGCTCTGCAGGCTCCCCAGGGAAGTCCCCTTGGGGGACGGGCTCTCCGTCCCGCCCCCACGGGCCCACCGGAGCGCGTCGCGGCGCAGGCCCGCTCCTGCAGGATTACAGCCGCGCCTCGGCGTGGTGCTGCAGGAACCAGCGGTAGGTCCCGGTGATGCCCTGGTGCAGCGGGATCTGCGCCTTCCAGCCCAGGCCGTGCAGGCGGCCGACGTCGAGCAGCTTGCGCGGGGTGCCGTCGGGCTTGCTGGCGTCGTTGACGATCCGGCCTTCGAAACCGGTGATCTCCTTCACCATCTCCGCCAGCTCGCGGATGCTGATGTCATCGCCGACGCCGACGTTGACGATGTCCTCGCCCTCGTAGGTCTCGGTCAGGAACACCGTGGCCGCGGCCATGTCGTCCACGTGCAGGAACTCGCGGCGCGGGGTGCCGGTGCCCCACATCACCACTTCGTGGTCGCCGTTGGCCCGGGCCTCGTGGAACTTGCGGATCAGCGCCGGCAGCACGTGCGAATTCTGCAGGTCGAAGTTGTCGCCGGGGCCGTACAGGTTGGTCGGCATCAGGCTGATCGCATTGAAGCCGTACTGGCGGCGATAGGCCTGGCACAGCTTGATCCCGGCGATCTTGGCGATGGCGTACCACTCGTTGGTCGGTTCCAGCGGACCGGTCAGCAGGTACTCCTCCTTGATCGGCTGCGGGGCCAGCTTGGGGTAGATGCACGAGGAGCCGAGGAAGGTCAGCTTGGCCGCGCCATGGCGGTAGGCGGCATCGATGACGTTGTTCTGCAGGACCAGGTTGTCGTGCAGGAATTCGGCCGGGTAGCTGTTGTTGGCATGGATGCCGCCGACCTTGGCCGCGGCCAGGATCACCACTTCGGGCTTGTTGGCGGCGAAGAACGCCTCGACCGCGTTGCGGTCCTGCAGGTCCAGCTGGTCGCGCCCGGCCAGCAGCAGGTTGTCGTAGCCCAGCGCCTGCAGGCGGCGGACGATCGCGCCCCCGACCAGTCCACGGTGTCCGGCGACGAAGATCTTCGAGTTCTTTTGCATGCTGGAACGTGTCCCTGGGCGGTTGGCTTTGTGCAGTGCGCAAATTTTACCCCAGCCGCGCCAGGGCTGGCGGTGCGCCAGGACTATTTCTCGCTCGATTTGCCGGCTGAAACAAGCGCTTGCGCAAGCCGATCTGCTTCGTGGAGTCGAGCTTTCCCGACGGCCCTTCGCATGGTGGACCGCCCACCAGGAGCATCCGAGCAAGCTCGGACCTACAACGCCCACCTAGTGCATCCGAGCAAGCTCGGACCTACAAGGCCTTTGCATGGCCCAACCCCCGTAGGAGCGGCTTCCAGCCGCGAGCCCTCCCTCCCGCCACCGCGACCCCTTGTAGGAGCGGCTTCCAGCCGCGAGCTCTTCAATGGGATCCCGCAGTCTTGCCGGACAGCTCGCGGCTGGAAGCCGCTCCCACGAGTTGCCAATCAAGACTTGTCGCGAAGCAGCCTTGACCTGGATGAAGTGCCGGACGCTGCCACGGTGATTTTCAGGCCAAGGGCATGGGCGACTTTCGAGACGGTGGCAAAGCTTGGATTGCCCTGTCCTGAGAGCGCCTTGTATAGCCCCATGCGCGTCATGCCGGTCTTTTCGGCGAGCTGGGTGATGTTGCGGGCACGGGCAATGTCGCCCAGGGCGGCGACCAACAAGGCAGGATCATCCTCCGCTGCGCATGCGGTGAGATAGGCCGCGATATCCTTTTCGTTCTCCAGGTAGTCCGCCGTGTCGTAACGACTGAAGGTTTCTTTGACTCGGGTCATGGCTGGTCCTCCCATTGCTTGAAGATGTGCTGCGCAAGCCTGATGTCCTGGTCCTGCGTGGATTTGTCACCGCCACACAGGAGCAACCAGGCTCAGGTTGCGATAGGTGTAGTACACCCGGTAGCCAGGTCCGTAGTCGATCTTCATCTCACTGATGCCGCCCTTTAGGCTGCGGTGCTGGCCGGGATTTTCAAGCGACAATCGGCGGATGCGAACTTCAATGCGCGCCTTTGCCTGACGATCACGAAGGCCGCGCAGCCAGGTGTCGAAGGTGCTGCTTTTGACGTCCCGAGCATCGGTGCAATAGTCAACCAGGGTTGACTATGTATCAACCGCAGCAAGCGCTCTGACCGTGGGCAATCAGGTGCCAGGCGTCGTCCTGCAACCGTAGGAGCGGTTTCCAGCCGCGAGCTCTAGGTCCCGCCACCGCGACCCTTGTAGGAGCGGCTTCCAGCCGCGAGCTCTCCGTCCCGCCACCGCGACCCCGTTGTAGGAGCGGCTTCCAGCCGCGAGCTCTTCCTCCCATTCTGACGATCCGGACGAAGGACTCGCTCGATTTGCACGCTGGCCAAGAGCATCCGAGCAAGCTCGGACCTACAAGGCGGGGCGCCGGGGGCGGCAGGATTCCGCCGAGAGCATCCGAGCAAGCTCGGACCTACAAGGCGGAACAGCCGGGCAAGCCCGGCTCCACCAGGGCAGGGCGGCGGCTTCGGGAAAACTTCGCATGACGGCTTGGGCGGCGGACGTTAACCTTGGGGCCTGAATAGAGGACTCCCCATGATCCCAGTCATCCTGTCCGGCGGTTCCGGCACCCGCCTGTGGCCGCTGTCGCGCGAAGCCTATCCCAAGCAGTTCCTGGCCCTGGCCGGCAAGGACACCATGCTCCAGGCCACCTGGCTGCGGGTCCGGGCGCTGGCCTCGGCCGCGCCGCTGATCGTGGCCAACGAGGAACACCGCTTCATGGTCGCCGAGCAGCTGCGCCAGGTGGACTGCACCCCGGCCGCGATCCTGCTGGAACCGGTGGGCCGCAACACCGCCCCGGCCATCGCCGTGGCCGCGCTGCAGGCCACCGCCGACGGCCAGGACCCGCTGCTGCTGGTGCTGCCCTCGGACCACGTGATCAAGGATATGGCCGCCTTCCAGGCCGCGGTGCGCGCGGCCGAAGCTGCCGCCGGCGAGGGCAGGCTGGTCACCTTCGGCATCGTTCCCACCGGGCCGGAAACCGGCTATGGCTACATCCGTGCGGGCGAAGGCGAGGGCGTGCGCGACGTGGCCGAGTTCGTCGAGAAGCCCGACGCCGACACCGCCGCCCGCTACCTGGCCAGCGGCGAATACTTCTGGAACAGCGGCATGTTCCTGTTCCGCGCCAGCGCCTACCTGGCCGAACTGGCGCGCCAGCAGCCGCAGATGCTGGCCGCCTGCCGCGCCTCGCTGGCCGCGGCCCGTCGCGACGAGGACTTCGTGCGCCTGGACAAGGAGGCGTTCGCCGCCTGCCCCTCCGATTCGATCGACTACGCGGTGATGGAGAAGACCGCGCTGGCCGCGGTGCTGCCGATCTCGGTGGGCTGGAACGACGTCGGCAGCTGGGCGGCGCTGTGGGAAATCGCCGAGCAGGATGGCGACGGCAACGCCCACCACGGCGACGTGGTCGCCCATGGCTGCCGCAACACCCTGGCCTGGGGCGATGGCCGCCTGGTCGCGCTGCTGGGGCTGGAGAACGTGGTGGTGGTGGACACCGCCGACGCGGTCCTGGTGGCCCACCGCGACCACGTCCAGGAGGTCAAGCGCATCGTCTCCGGGCTCAAGGCCGCCGGCCGGCCCGAGCCGACCTGGCACCGCAAGGTCTACCGGCCGTGGGGCAGCTACGATTCGATCGACCTGGGCGAGCGTTTCCAGGTCAAGCGCATCACCGTCAAGCCCGGCGCCCAGCTGAGCCTGCAGATGCACCACCACCGCGCCGAACACTGGATCGGCACCGGCTGGAGAACCCCGGCCGGGTGCCGCTGGAGCTGATCGAGGTGCAGTCCGGCAGCTACCTGGGCGAGGACGACATCGTCCGCTTCGAAGACGTCTACGGCCGCAACTGAGGCCCCGCCGCGGCCGCCAACCTGTCGCGCCGGCGTAGGCGCGGGACGTGCCCGCCCCCCGGGTCTCCGCACCCCTGTAGGAGCGGGCCATGCCCGCGACCCACCCGTACCCGTCCGGGTTCCTACCCACCACCGTCACCTCCGCATCCATGCAGGAACGGGCCATGCCCGCGACCCCCGGGCTCCGTCAAGGCGCTTCCCCTTGCATGCGAACCGCGCGTTAAAGCCCGCTCATCCGCCCCCGGTACAATGCCGCGCGGTTGCGGGCCAGGCTGGCGCGCCCCGCGTACACCCCTTACAGACTAGGAGTCAGGATGAAAACTTGGTTGGTCACCGGCGGCGCCGGTTTCATTGGCGGCAACTTCGTGCTCGAGGCGGTGCAGCAGGGCATCAAGGTCGTCAACCTGGACGCGCTGACCTATGCCGGCAACCTGGACACCCTGGCCCCGCTGGACGGCAACCCCGACCACCTGTTCGTCCACGGAGACATCGGCGATGCCGGGCTGGTCGCCCGCCTGCTGGCCGAGCACCGCCCCGAGGCGGTGGTCAATTTCGCCGCCGAGAGCCACGTCGACCGCTCCATCGACGGCCCGGCCGCGTTCGT
>SEHC01000117.1 GCA_004173415.1 Lysobacteraceae bacterium | reverse complement strand
CCGCGCAAGGACGTCAATCCCGACGAGGCCGTGGCGCTGGGCGCCGCGATCCAGGGCGGCGTGCTGGGCGGCGACGTCAAGGACGTGCTGCTGCTGGACGTGACCCCGCTGAGCCTGGGCATCGAGACCCTGGGCGGCGTGTTCACCAAGATCATCGAGAAGAACACTACCATCCCGACCAAGGCCTCGCAGACCTTCAGCACCGCCGAGGACAACCAGTCCGCGGTCACCGTGCACGTACTGCAGGGTGAGCGCGAGCAGGCCCGCTTCAACAAGTCGCTGGCCCGCTTCGACCTGTCCGGC
Source organism: Lysobacteraceae bacterium (assembly GCA_004173415.1). Classification (GTDB taxonomy): domain Bacteria; phylum Pseudomonadota; class Gammaproteobacteria; order Xanthomonadales; family Xanthomonadaceae; genus Pseudoxanthomonas_A. Next base: position 6,109 of record SEHC01000117.1, on the reverse strand, counting down.
ATCGAGCCGGCCCCGCGCGGCCTGCCGCAGGTCGAGGTGTCGTTCGACATCGACGCCAACGGCATCATCCACGTCAGTGCCAAGGACAAGAAGACCAACAAGGAGCAGAAGGTCGAGATCAAGTCCGGTTCGGGCCTGTCCGAGGCCGAGATCGCGCAGATGGTGGCCGATGCCGAAGCCCACCGCGAAGAGGACCAGAAGTTCCACGAACTGGTCCAGGCGCGCAACCAGGCCGACGGCCTGATCCACGCCACCCGCAACGCGATCACCGAGCACGGCAGCAAGGTCGACGGCGCGGTGATCGGCAGCGTCGAGTCGGCGCTGGCGGACCTGGAAACGGCGATGAAGGGCGACGACAAGGGCCAGATCGAGGCCCGCACCAAGAGCCTCGAGGAAGCCGGCCAGGCGCTGTACGCCGCGGCTGCGGCGGCTTCGCAGCCGGGCGACGCGGGCGCGGGTCCGCAGGCGAACGCGGGCGAGGACGTGGTCGATGCCGAATTCACCGAAGTGAAAGAAGACGAGAAGAAGTGATCGGGAAGCGATCGTGATTCCGTGACGCCGATGGAGCGGGGCAGTGGCCCCGCTCCATCTTGCTTTCAGATCCCCGACCTCCCCGAGAACCGGTTCCAGACCACGACATGAGCAAACGCGACTACTACGAAGTGCTGGGCGTGGCCCGCAACGCCAGCGAGGAAGAGCTGAAGAAGGCCTATCGCCGCTGCGCGATGAAACACCACCCCGACCGCAACCCGGGCGACGCGGCCGCCGAGGCCGCGTTCAAGGAGTGCAAGGAGGCCTACGAAGTGCTGTCCGACGGCGGCAAGCGCCGGATGTACGACCAGCATGGCCATGCGGCCTTCGAACACGGCATGGGCGGTGGCGGCGCGGGACCGAACCCCGCCGACATGGGCGACATCTTCGGCGACATCTTTGGCAACATCTTCGGCGGTGGTGGCGGCGCGCGCGCCGCCAGGCGCGGCGCCGACGTCGGCTACGTGATGGAACTGGACCTGGAGGAAGCGGTCGCCGGGGTCGAGAAGCGCATCGAGATCCCGACCCTGGCCGCGTGCGCGCCCTGCCACGGCTCGGGTTCGGAAGACGGCAAGACCGAGACCTGCGCCACCTGCGGCGGTCGCGGCCAGGTACGCATGCAGCGCGGCATCTTCGCCATGCAGCAGGCTTGCCCGCATTGCGGCGGCCGCGGCCAGGTCATCCGCAATCCGTGCAAGGAATGCCACGGCGCCGGCCGCGTGGAGGAGGAAAAGGTCCTTTCGGTGAAAATCCCGGCCGGCGTCGACAACGGCGACCGCATCCGCCTGGCCGGCGAAGGCGAATCCGGCCCGGCCGGCACTCCCCCCGGCGACCTGTACGTGGAAGTGCGGGTGCGCGAGCACGACATCTTCCAGCGCGACGGCGACGACCTGCATTGCGAAGTGCCGATCCGCATTTCCCAGGCCGCCCTCGGCGACACGGTGCGCGTGCCGACCCTGGATGGCGAGGCCGAGATCCGCATACCCGCCGAGACCCAGACCGGCAAGCTGTTCCGCCTGCGTGGCAAGGGCGTCAAGTCGGTGCGCAGCCGCAGCACCGGCGACCTGTTCTGCCGGGTGGCGGTGGAAACGCCGGTCAACCTCACCCCTGAACAGAGAGAATTGCTGCAGAAGTTCGAGACCACCTTCACCGGCGAGGACGCGCGCCGGCATTCGCCCCGCTCGGCGACCTTCCTGGATGGAGTGAAGTCGTTCTGGGACCGGATGACCTCCTAGGGAACGGTCGCCCCGGCATGCAACAATCGCCCCATGCATCGGGGCGAAATCACCGCGAACGGCCTGCGTTTTGCCTACCTTGAGCAAGGGCAGGGGCCGCTGGTACTGCTGCTGCACGGGTTTCCCGACAACGCCCATTCCTGGGAGCACCAGATGCCGGCGCTGGCAGGCGCCGGTTATCGCGTCGTGGCGCCGTTCCTGCGCGGCTACCCGCCCAGCGAGATCCCCCGGGGCGGCCACTACGACCTGGCTACCCTGGCCACCGACGTCAAATGCCTGATCGACGCACTCAACGACGGCCAGCCGTGCCTGCTGGTCGGACAGGACTGGGGCGCGGCGATCAGCTACGCCGTGCTGGCGGCCTATCCGCAATCGGTCAGGCGCGCGGTCATCCTGGCGGTGCCGCATCCCGGCGAAGTGCGGCGCACGCTCCGCAAGTCACCGCGGCATGTGCTGCGTTGCTTCCACTGGTTCCTGTTCCAGCTGCCGTGGCTGCCCGAAGCGCTGTGCCGGGCCAATGATTTCGCCTTCATCGAATGGCTCTGGCGGCTTTGGTCTCCGGCCTACCGGGACCAGGCCCACGTGGCCCAGGTCAGGCGGATGCTGGCGAGCCCGGGCGCATTGCAGGCGGCGCTGGCCTACTACCGGGCGATGATGAACCCGCGCAAGGCCGACCCGGCCCTGGCCGTGGTGAGCGCCCGGCTCGGCCACCCGATAAGCGTGCCTACCCGGGTCCTCTGCGGTTCGCGCGACATGCGCAAGGAAATGCTCGGCCGCCAGGGCGATTTCTTCCACGGTCCCTATGACTGGGCGGTGATCGAAGGCGCCGGCCATTTCCTGCACCGGGAACAGCCGCAACAGGTCAACGCCTCCCTGATCGAATGGCTTGCCGATCCCCGATGACGGAATGACGCGGCTGCCCGCGACTAACGGGAAGCCACGGTCGAATCCCCGGCCGCCGGATGGATCGGGATCGCAGCGCGCCTGCGCTTGCCGTCGAACAGCAAGCCGGGCAGCGGATGGCGCAGGATCAGGAAATGATGGATCGCCAGGCAGCACCCCAGGGTCAGGCTGCAGGTCAGCAGGAACTTCCACCCCGGCCTCCAATCCAGCGCAAGCAGGGCCGTGGCCAGCGCCACCACGAACAGGTGGTGCATCAGGTACACCGAGTAGCTGGCATCGGACAGGTAGCGGAACAGGCGCGAGGGCGCGCTCGCCCAGCGCCGGAATGCCGCGAACAGGAAGCGCAGCACTGCCCAGGTGGCCAGGCTCGCGGTCAGGACGTGCATGCTTTTCACCACCAGTCCGGCGCCGTCGGCGCTGAGCGACATGGCCGCCAGCGAGACCAGCCCGAGCAGTGCCATGCCCGAGCCCGGCGAGGAGAACCGCAGCAGCAAGGCCTCTTCCATCCCCAGCAGCAGGCCGATGCCGAAATAGGGCAGGTAGGACAGCAACTCCGGCGGATTCAGCACGCCCCAGTACTCATGGTTGAACCACGGACCGGCCAGGTAGGCGATTGCGACCATGCCCAGCCCGGATCCGGCGGCCGCTGCCAGCAGCAACGGAAAGCCGGAATCGCCCGCCAGCCACGCCGGAAGCCTGGAGACGGAAAGCCTGGCCAGCGGGCGGGCCAGGACCGCGACCCCGACGCAGAAGACCAGCAGGTAGACCAGGAACCAGAGGTGGCCGATCACCCGCCCGCTTGCCCATTCCTCGCCCAAGACCTGCGCGGACAGGCGTATCGAATGCCGCGAAGGGCGACCGGCGAGCAGCCAGGTCTGGACCAGGTTGAAGCTGAGCAGGGTTGCCAGCAGGGGCACGCCGATGCGCCGCGATCGCTCGCGCAGGAATCCGCCGGCAGAGTCCTGCCGCGACAGCAGCATCAGGGAAAAACAGCCTGCAATGACGAAGAAGGCGGGCATCCTGAAGAAATGGATGGTGTCGATGAGGCCATCCATCATTGCGCTGCGGCGGGCATCGCGAACCAGCCAGTCGGCGCTCTGGCCATACGGGTAGGCCGAATGCAGGACCACCCCAAGCAGCATCAGCACGCTGCGCAGCGCATCCAGGGCATGCAACCGCAACGGCCGCGCACCCGACTCCGATGGCTCAACCCACATGCTTCCCCCTGTCTCGTTGCAGCCGGTGGTGGCCGGCAGGCACGGCGTTTTAGCGACGCATCGCTGGACCAACGCGGGACGAGGCCCGCACAGGCCGCCATGCCCGCCCGCAAGACCCGTTAAACTAGCCCGATGACTACTTCCATCCGAATCTCAAAGCGCGCCCAGGGCCTCACCAGCTCGGCAATCCGTGAAATCCTCAAGGTCACCGAGCGCCCCGAGGTGATCTCCTTCGCCGGCGGCCTGCCTTCGCCGGCCACCTTCCCGATTGAACGCATCCGCTGGGCCTGCACCAAGGTCCTGGACGAGGCGCCGCAGGCGTCGCTCCAGTACGGCCCGACCGAGGGCTACACGCCGCTGCGCGAGTGGGTCGCCGCGCGCCTGAGCCGCAACGGCGCCAGCATCCGCCCCAGCCAGGTTCTGATCACCACCGGTTCGCAGCAAGGCCTGGACCTGCTGGGCAAGGTGCTGATCGACGAAGGCAGCAAGGTACTGGTGGAAACCCCGAGCTACCTGGGCGCGCTGCAGGCGTTCTCGTTGTTCCAGCCGGCGTTCTCCTCGATGCCCGCCGACGAGCAGGGCATCGTCACCGACGCGCTCACCCCGGAACTGCTGGCCGGCGCCCGCTTCATGTACTGCCTGCCCAATTTCCAGAACCCGACCGGCCGGCGCATGCCGCTGGAACGACGCAAGGCCCTGCTGGAAAAAGCCATCGCCGCCGGCGTCCCGGTGGTCGAAGACGACCCCTATGGTGCGCTCAGCTACAGCGGCGAAGAGCTTCCCAGCCTGCTGTCGCTGGCCCCCGAGCACGTGATCTACATGGGTTCGTTCTCCAAGGTGCTCGTACCGGGCCTGCGCCTGGGTTACGTGGTGGCCCCGGAGGAATTGCTAGGCAAGCTGGTCCAGGCCAAGCAAGCCTCGGACCTGCACACGCCCTCGTTCACCCAGCGCATCGTCTACGAGGCCGTGCAGGACGGGTTCCTGGACCAGCACATCCCCGAAATCCGCACCCTGTATGCGCACCAGTGCGAGCTGATGCTCGCTGCGCTGGAGCGCTACTTCCCGGCAGAGGCGCGCTGGACCCGGCCGGACGGCGGCATGTTCATCTGGGTCACCCTGCCCGAGGGCGTGGACAGCGCCGCGCTGCTGGCCAAGTCGATCGAGCAGAACGTGGCCTTCGTTCCCGGCGCGCCGTTCTACGGGACCGACCCGCAATGCAACACCTTGCGCCTGTCCTTCGTCACCGTGCCGGCGGACAAGATCGAGGCGGGGATGAAGACGCTCGGCGCCCTGGTCACGGCCGAGATCGCGGCCATGCACGCCGCGCTGGCCTGAGCGGACCTGCGGCCCTGATGCGATGAGCGCGCCGACCCGCCTGCTGATCCACGGGGCCTCCGGCCGCATGGGCCAGGCGCTTCTGCGCCTGTGCGAGGACAACCCGGCGTGCGCGGTGGTGGCCGCGGTCACCCAGAGGTCGCCGGCCCAGCGCGTGGTCGACGGGGTTCCCTTCTTCGCCGCCAGTGAACTGGCCGCCGTGCCTGCCTTCGACGTGGCCATCGATTTCAGCCTGCCGGCCGGCTTCGACGCCCTGCTGGAGCTCTGCAGAAAGCGCGGCGTGGCGCTGGTGTCCGGCACCACCGGACTCGACGAGGCGCAACGGCTTGCGCTGGCCGCGGCCGCTACCCGCATCCCGCTGGTCTGGGCCTCCAATTTCAGCCTCGGCGTGGCGGTGCTGGCCGAGCTGGTGGAGCGGGCTGCCGCCGCGCTGCCCGGCTGGGACGTCGACGTGGTCGAAGCCCACCACGCGCAGAAGAAGGATGCTCCCTCCGGCACCGCCCTGACCCTAGGCGAGGGCGCCGCCTCGCACGGCGCAAAAGTGGCCTATGCCAGCCTGCGTGCCGGCGACATCGTCGGCGAACACACGGTCCAGTTCACCGGGCTGGGTGAGCGGCTGGAACTGGTCCATCGCGCGGGCAGCCGGGACATTTTCGCCCGCGGCGCCCTGCACGCCGCGCTGCGCCTGGTCGGCAGGCCGCCGGCGGCCTACCGGATCCGGGACCTGCTGGACTGAATGCGCGGCCGCCGGCCCCGCGGTCGGCTTCAGCAAAAACGACTGGCGCCACACCCCGCCGGCCCGTACAATTCTCGCTCGCCTGTTACCTACCAGCCCGGACCGGAAAGACACCGAGTCCGCGGTTTCTTGCAGCCGCAAGCCGGAAGAGC
>SEHC01000116.1 GCA_004173415.1 Lysobacteraceae bacterium | reverse complement strand
TCCAGCGCGACCACGCCCTGCAGGATCACGAACATGCTGTTGCCGGCATCGCCCCGCGAGAACAGCACCTCGCCGGTGGCTACCGGGCGCGCCCGGCCGACCAGCGCGAACAGCTCGCACTCCGACGCCGACAACACGGCGACGCTGGGATCGTTGGCAAGGTCCTGGAGGGCTGGCCGCGCCTGACCGTAGTCGGCGACCAGCGCCACATTCTCCGAATTCATGTCGCGCCCCGTTCAGCTTGCCCGGAGGATACCACCCGGAGGGGCCCACAAAAACGCAGGCCGCGGGCGGGTGTGCCCCGGCCCGCGGCCTGCAAGCCGCCGTTTGTCGGAACGGGGCTCAGGCAGCCTTGTCGCCGTGGAACTGTTCTTCCTCCGTCGAACCTTTCAGCGCGGTGGTCGAGGACTGGCCCTGCTGGATCGCCTGGGTCACTGCATCGAAGTAGCCGGTGCCCACTTCGCGCTGGTGCTTGACCGCGGTGAAGCCACGATCGGCGGCCGCGAACTCCGCTTCCTGCAGTTCGACGAAGGCGCTCATCTGCCGGCGTGCGTAGCCGTGAGCCAGGTTGAACATCGAGTAGTTCAGCGCATGGAAACCGGCCAGGGTGATGAACTGGAACTTGTAGCCGTACTTGGCGATCTCGACCTGGAACTTGGCGATGGTGGCGTCGTCCAGGTTCTTCTTCCAGTTGAAGGAAGGCGAGCAGTTGTAGGCCAGCAGCTTGCCCGGGAACTTGGCGTGGATGGCCTCGGCGAACTTGCGCGCGAACTCCAGGTCCGGCTTGCCGGTCTCGCACCACACCAGGTCGGCGTAGGGCGCGTAGGCCAGGCCGCGGCTGATCGCCTGGTCCAGGCCGTTGTTGGTCTTGTAGAAGCCCTCGACGGTGCGCTCGCCGGTGGCGAAGGGCTTGTCGTTGTCGTCGATGTCGCTGGTCAGCAGGTCGGCGGCTTCGGCATCGGTACGCGCGACCAGCAGGGTCGGCACGCCCATCACGTCGGCGGCCAGGCGCGCGGCATTCAACTTCTCGATCGCCTCGCGGGTCGGTACCAGGACCTTGCCGCCCATGTGCCCGCACTTCTTGACGCTGGCCAGCTGGTCCTCGAAATGCACGCCGGCCGCGCCGGCCTCGATCATCGCCTTCATCAGCTCGAAGGCATTGAGCACGCCGCCGAAGCCGGCCTCGGCGTCGGCCACGATCGGCTGCAGGAAGTCGATGCTGTCGTCGCCTTCGGCATGGTTGAGCTGGTCGGCGCGCAGCAGGGTGTTGTTGATGCGCTTGACCACCGCGGGCACCGAATCGGCCGGGTACAGCGACTGGTCCGGATACATCTGCCCAGCCAGGTTGGCGTCGGCGGCGACCTGCCAGCCGGACAGGTAGATGGCCTTCAGGCCGGCCTTGACCTGCTGCATGGCCTGGTTGCCGGTCAGCGCGCCCAGCGCGTTGACGAAGTCTTCCTTCTGCAGGTAGCCCCACAGCTTCTCGGCGCCCAGCCGGGCGATCGAATGCTCCACGTGCACGGTGCCGCGCAGGCGCACCACGTCGGCGGCGGTGTAGTTGCGGGTGATGCCGGCCCAGCGCGGATTGGTGTCCCAGTCGTTCTGGATCTGTTCGGCGGTCTGCTGTGTGCTCATGGTGGTTTTCTTCCGTAGTTGAAGGGTGGTGTTGTGTAGGAGCCGGGTGGGATCAATCGAGCAATTCGTAGGCCGGCAGGGTCAGGAACTCGGCCAGTTCCTCGGCATGGCTCAGCTGGTCCAGCAGCGCGATCGCTTCGCCGATGCGCGAGGCGCCGGGCATCCCGGCCAAATCGCCCAGCCGGGTCGGCAGGTTCAGCAGGGCGCGCTCCAGCAACGAGAAATCGATCAGCGTGCCGTCGGCCAGGTGCAGGTTGTCGGCGTGCAGCCACTGCCACAGCTGGGTGCGGGAGATCTCGGCGGTGGCCGCGTCTTCCATCAGCCAGTGGATCGGCACGCAGCCGTTGCCGTCCAGCCAGGCGGCCAGGTAGCGCACGCAGACTTCCACGCTGCCTTCGAAACCGGCCGTGGTGATGGTGCCCAGGGACGGCTTGATCAGGTCGTCGCGGCTGACCTTGACGTCTTCGCGCAGGACCGCGTGCTGGTTGGCCGCCGGCATGTGCTCGTCGAAGATGGCGCGGGCGACCGGGATCAGCGCCGGGTGCGCGACCCAGGTGCCGTCGTGGCCGGCATTGACCTCGCGCAGCTTGTCGGCGCGGACCCGGGCCATCGCCTGTTCGTTGGCCGCCTCGTCGCCGGCGATCGGGATCTGCGCGGCCATGCCACCCATCGCATGGGCGCCGCGACGGTGGCAGGTCTGGATCAGCAGTTCCGAGTAGGCCTTGAGGAACGGCTGGGTCATGGTGACCTGGCCGCGCTCGGGCAGGATCCGGTCGCGATGGCGGCGGAAGGTCTTGATGTAGGAAAAGATGTAGTCCCAGCGGCCGCAGTTCAGGCCGACGACGCGGGCCAGGCCCAGCGAGGCCTCGATGTGGGACAGCGCGGTTTCCCACAGCGCGGCCTCTTCCATCGACTGCAGCTTGGGCAGGTAGAAGTACGGGCCACGGTCCTTGCCGGCCAGGGCGGCGGCGTTGTGGAAAGCGAACACGGCCAGGTCGAACAGGCCGCCGGAGATCGGCGCGCCATCGATGCGCAGGTGCTTCTCGTCCAGGTGCCAGCCGCGCGGGCGCACGACCAGCACCGCCTGTTCCTCGAACGGCTTCAGCGTGTACTGCTTGCCGGGCTGGCCGGTGGGCGAGTCCGGGGCGCTGAAGCGCAGGGTCCCGGCCACTGCCCCGATCAGCGCCTGCTGGCCGGCCAGCAGGTTGGCCCAGGTCGGGGCGGTGGAATCCTCGAAGTCGGCCATGAACACCCTGGCCCCCGAATTAAGCGCATTGATCACCATCTTCGGATCGACCGGGCCGGTGATCTCCACCCGCCGGTCCTGCAGCGCCGCCGGGACCGGGGCCACCTGCCAGTCGCCCTCGCGGATGGCGCGGGTGTCCTCGCGGAAGTCCGGCAGGCCGCCGGCATCGAAGAACGCCTGGCGCTGCCTGCGCGCCGCCAGGCAGGCCTGGCGCCGGGGCTCGACCAGCCGGTGCAGGGCGGCCAGCAGTTCCAGCGCCGCCGGTGGCAACAGCGCGGCCTGGGAAGGCGCATCGCCGGTGACGGCGATCCGGGGAATCGGACCCGGGTGATCGGCTAGGACGGCGGACATGGGGCGGCTCCTTGCAACATCGAACTGGGCGGCCAAGGTGCGCTCGGGGGTCGTATTTGACAACACAGTTTTATCAATGCAATTTATAAGCTCAGCTTATATGACGCCTCCACATGTCCGAACGGCCGCCCCCACCGCCCCGCTTTCCGTACAAGTCGGACCGGTTGAAACCGCTGCGGGCCTTCTGCCAGACCGTGCGCCTGGGCTCGGTTTCCCGCGCCTCCGAGGCCCTGTACGTCAGCCAGCCGGCGATCAGCCTGCAGCTGCAGGCGCTGGAACGCGAGCTGGGGGTGGGCCTGTTCGAGCGCAGCGGCCGCCGCCTCAGCCCCACCCGCGAAGGCCAGTTGCTCTACGAACTGGCCCAGCCGCTGGTTGAAAGCCTGGACGGGCTGGAGGGCAGCTTCCGCGAAAAGGTCCGCGGCCTGGATGCCGGCGAGCTCAACATCGCCGCCAACAGCTCGACCATCCTCTACCTGCTGCCGCGGATCGTGGAACTGTTCCGCACCCAGCATCCGGACGTGCGCCTGACCCTGCACAACGCGGCCAGCGCCGACGGCACCGACCTGCTCCGCTCCGATGCGGTCGACCTGGCGGTGGGTTCGATGCTGGACGTGCCGGCCGACCTCAGTTACGCGCCGGTGTACCGGTTCGAGCCGCTGCTCATCGCCCCGCCCGACCACCCGCTGATCAGCCAGCGCGAACTCAAGCTGGAGGACCTGTCGGCCTACGGCCTGATCCTGCCGCCCAAGCGGCTGGTGACCTACCGGATGGTCGACCTGGTGTTCCAGCAGCACCGGGTGCCCTACACGGTGGCCCTGGAGGTGGGTGGCTGGGAAGTGATCAAGCAGTACGTGGCCATGGGCATGGGAATTTCCATCATCACTTCGATCTGCCTGACCGAGGCCGACCGCGACCGGCTCGCCGCGCGGTCGCTCAGCCAGTGGTTCCCGGCCCGCAGCTACGGCGTGGTCGTGCGCAAGGGCAAATACCTGTCGCCGCAGGCCCGCGCCTTCATCGAACTTATCCAGCCGCACCTGTTCGCCGGCCGCGGCTACGACGAGACCGGCGCCTCCGAGCGCTGAGCGCAGGTCGGCGCGGCGGATCGGCCCGACCCAGGCCGATTGCCGGCGGCCGCTTCCGCCCCATCGACGCGGGACGGCTCAGCCGGCCACGACCCTGGCGGCCTTGCGCGAGCCCAGCCGATGGGCCAGCCAGGCCGCGGGCATGTACGCCGCAATCAGGTCGACGGCGCTGAACCACACCGGCGCCGGCAGCATGGAAACGTTGACGATCCCGCCCAGCAGGAACATGAAGCCGACCACGTAGGCCGGACCCGACGTCCTGCCCGGCGTCAGCAGCGTCGCCACCAGCGCGCCGAAGAACGTGCCCAGGCCGTGGGCAAGGAACGGAAACAGTAAATGGCGGGGCTCGAACAGGTGGATCGAGGCCTTCAGCCCCTCGGTGGTGGTCACATCGGCGCCGGCCGGCGGCGCTATGACCTGGCCGCTGACCAGGATCAGCGACATGTTGACCACGCTGCCGACCACCAGGCCCACTATCACCGCCAGTACCAGGCGCAGGAATCGTCGCATCGGCTATCTCCTCTCCAGGGTTGGGCGGCGCGGACCGACGCGGGCGAGGTGCCGCCACGGCGGCAGCTTCGAGCGGATCGGGCGGCAAGGCAAACCCCCGCCCTGCCGCTGGCGCCTGCTTGCGATCGTGGCGAGCGCGATGGATCGCGAAGGCATCATGGCGGCCCCCTGCCGGACTGCAGCACCGCGCCCATGCGCTGGTGGATCAGGTTGATCGCCTTCAGCGGCCTGAGCATGACCTTGAACGCGGTGATCTGGCCGCGCTCGTTCCAGCTGATGATATCGACGCCATTGACCCGGACCCCGTCGATTTCGGTCTCGAACTCGAGCATCGCGTCCGAGTCGCCGACGATCTCCCGCACATAGCGGAAGCTCGGGTTGCAGAACACCTCCAATGCGGCGCTGAGGTACCAGGCGGCAAGGCGGCGGCCCTGTTGCGGCGCATGCACGACCGGGGAATGGAAGACCGCGTCTTCGGCCAGCAGCAGCGGCAGTCCGGAAGGATCGCGGGTTTCGACCAGCTGGTGCCATCGTGCAAGGGCGGTGCGGTTCACGGAATTCCTTTATCGGCTGCCGATGTCGCCACCGGGATGAGGCTTGCCGGCGTGTCCCCTCAATGCGCCGGCGTCAGGTGGGTGAGCATGCACAGCCATGTCTCACCCTCGCGGCGATAGACGTCGGTGATGTATTCGTCCGCCCGGATCGGGGTGCCATTGAACGTGCCCGTGTTCTGGCCCCGGCCCGTGACCCAGGCCATGTCGCCACACACGGCCGCATGGCTGGCGACCTTGGTCATCGACGAATGGGTCAGGCGACCCGAAGCCACGACCTCGAGTATCCGGCTGCGCGGCACCGGCCCGGCCTCGGGGGTGACCAGTAGCCAGTCCTCGGTGATGCATTTGGCGATCAGCCCTGGGTCATTGGAGACCATCGCCGCATTGAAGCGCTGTTCCAGGTCCACAAGGAACTGGGGAATCCGTGTGCTGATCATCGATGCGCCTCGCTGCGTCCCGGACCGCCTGATGCGTGGACCAAGCCGACCCGCAACGGGACGGGGGCTGGGGGAAGAATATAGCCGAAGGCGTAAAGCCAGGCGCCGCGCTGGATGGGATTGGCCGGTCGCTGAAGCCATTGCTTCAGCGCTGGACTACACGTGGATCTGACGGCCACCCGCGAAGACCCAGTTCTCCCAGGCGGTCTCCTTGAGGACGAGCATGACGTTCTCCGGGTCGTGCCCCGCCTCGGACAGCCCGGCCAGCAACGTATCGATGAACTGCCGCTTGACCTTCACGCTGCGGCCCACCGAAAGCAGCACTTCGATCAGCACGAAGTCTTCGTTCCGCGCGCCCTTTACATCCGGGTACCCCGGATCGAAGCGGAAGTCCTCGGCAGTAAGTTCCAGGACACGCTGGAACCGGTCGGTGGCAGGAACGCCGATCGCGACCAGGGCCGCGTGGACCGCTTGCAGGACGGAGGTCTTGAACGCGGCGGATTTGGGACGCTGCACGGTCACAGTGACGAGTGGCATGATCGCTCCTTGGGGGCTGGAAGCCTGACCCGGGGCGCCGATTCCCGTCGTCGGCGACGTCAGATCATACGAGGCCTTGCCGAAACCGGGAACAGGGACCGGCGTGAACGCATTTGCGGCCGGGCCACGGCCTGGAACAAGAACTTGAAGCGGTAATCCGCCACGCGACGAGCGTCCCTGGGCAGGTCTCCAAAGCGGTCCAGTCCCTCGAAATGGTCGATGGGCATATGCGCCAATGCTTCGGGGCGGCCGGACCCGGATTGACGACGATGCGGTGCCAGCCGGAGCAACAAGTGGTGGCGTGAGCGCCAGCAGGAAGAGCCCTGACTCAATGCCGCCGTGCTTTTCCAATTCGCGCCTGGCACCGGCTGAGCCGGCCTGCAGCAGGTCGGACCGGGGGCATTGGCCGAAGGCGTGCATTCCGGCGGGGCTTGAATGAATCGTGGGCCTCACCCATGCCGCCGCCCGCAGTCGGCACCCGCTATTTGAAAAGCTCAAAAAACCGCCCGCAGCGGCACCAGCAGCAAGGCGCTCAGGACCAGGCCACCCGCGCCCAGGACGACGAGAACCGAGGGCCTGTATTGCGCAAAGCCCTCACCGAGAAGAGGCTCATCCGGGTGGTCTCCGAGGGTGGCGGCACGCACAAAAAATGGAATGCAGGCGAGCATTGAAACCCACTTCGGGGCGTCAAGCTCGACGGAGGCCCAGACCGGCAGTACCAGAATTATCAGCCAGATGTAACTGCTCATGCCCGACTCATTGACCGGAACACCGGATGTGAGGCCTGGCTCCTGGACCAGCCCGACCCGCGCAGCGGGTCCGGCTTGAACGAACTGCCGGCCGACATTTCTAGTGGCACGACGATGCCGGCTTCAACTCAAGCACAAGATTGTGGATCGGAGTGATACCGATATTCTCGACGACGTGCTGGGATGCCTCATGCCAGAAGGCGTCCCCCGCCTTGTGCTCACTGACGAGTTGGGACCCGTTGGCGAGAGTGATCCTGGCTTTGTAGGGGTTGCATACGTAAACGGCGTACCTTGGATGAGAGTGCATCGGCGTTTTCTCTCCAACAGCCACGTCGTGGAACTGCATACGGACGCACTCATTCTCGAGCAGCACCTTCATCTCGGGTACTGCCGCCGCCTTATCCTGGGCCGATGAGACTGCGGTCGCTGCGAGAAGCGCCAGCGCGACAAGCGGGATCCTGGTCATGTCCGTCTCCGATGAGGTTGTCGTTGCCATCCCGGCTGATGGTAGAACCGTCAGCCCGCACCTTCTGCAGCCTGCCTGCGCCTCGCTCAGGACTGCGGGTCGTAGCCGAAGACCCGCAACTCCTGGTCGCAGCGACAGGCCCTGGCGATGCGCGCGGCCCAGGCGATGGCCGCGTCTTGCGAGGGCAGCTCCAATACGGTGAAGCCGCCGTTGAGTGCGGGTGCCCAGGGATAGCCACCCTCGGCAACCGCACCGGCAGCCGAAACGAGCCTGGGAGGCACGCCCTCGTCGATACCGCCGCCGAAGACATAGACACCCGCGGCCTTCGCCTCTTCAATCACCGCATGCGAATCGCGAACTACCGCCTCCCAGTCATCGTCAGCCACGACCATCGCCGCGCTGGGGAAGGAAATCAGGTACTTGGCCATGATGCAGGTTCCTCCAGCTCTGACGACCACTTAGGCGCGCGTGTGCAGGCCGACGCCTGGCACCGGGACTCCACAAACTCTCAGGGGTGTTGCGCTTTGAGTGTTGATTCACCACTCTGGCGAGTTACGCTCACTGGGCGTACGCGTAAAGGCCGGTGATGCCGCAAATGGATCCGCGACGGTGCGCTGATGCGATGCCGCAGCCGCCCACCAGTAGAGTTGCTCCGTGCCCCTCTTGGAATAGCTCACCCAGCGCGTCTCGTCTTGGCTCAAGGCTAGCTTTCCGTCCTGCTCAAATACTTGATCCGCGTGGGGAAAGTGCAGCATTGCAGACACGGGGATACAGCCGAGTTCAGCCAAGAACGTGCGCATACTCACAGCTGCGCGCGTGCCGCCCCACTGGCCGCTTGAATAGGTTGCAATCAAGCTGGGCTTGAACGCAAACGCCGAGCTAGGGAAATGGTTTAGCAAGTCTGACAGTGCAGGGCTCATTGAGTGGTTGTACTCGGGGCTGACCATTACATATGCATCAGCCTGCCGCACGAGGCTCTCCAGGCTAGATAGGTGCGACGGCTTTGCTTGCTCGGAGTAGGCAAATGCGGGTTTGAAAATGTCGGTGGGTGGATAGTCCAGTGGATCAACGAGCGTGGTCTCGAAGCGGTTGCCAAGCTGCGCTAGCAAGAACGCGGACACACGCGCTCCTAGTCTTGCTGGAAGCGGTGGTGATGACTTGCGGCGTGATCCAAGAAATACGAGCGCCTTCATGGTTTGGTCCTGATGCCTAACGCCTTATGTCTTTCAGTTCCCCTACTGTAGTTGCCGAGAGCCCGGCGTGCGCGCCCGATAACGCCTCGGTGTCAGCACCACCGTAATTCAGCAGGGGCCGCACGCCGGATCTC
>SEHC01000576.1 GCA_004173415.1 Lysobacteraceae bacterium | reverse complement strand
TCGCTGCAATGCACGCTGCGCTATGACCGGCTGGTCGATGCTGGCCTGCCTCTCATGCCCGGGGCGCGAGCGCTGCTGCAGGACCTGCGCGGTGCCGATGTGCCGATCGCCATCGCCACGTCCACCGTGCGCGAGCGCGCCGAAGTGAAGCTCGCGCGCAGCGGCATCGCCGGCTTCTTCGACGTGGTGGTCACCCGTAGCGACGTGGCCAAGGCCAAGCCCGCCCCCGACGCGTACCTGCTGGCCGCGCGGCGGCTCGGCCTCCCGCCCTCGGTGTGCCTCGCCCTGGAGGATTCGGAGTTGGGCGTGCGCGCAGCGGCGGCGGCGGGCATGCGCGTGGTCCAGGTGCCCGACCTGGTTCCTTCCAGCGAGTTGAGCCGGTCGCTGGCGCAGGTCGTGGGCTCGCTGGAACAGGCGCGTCCGTTGCTGCAGTCCCTGCTGGGCATCGCCTTGCCGGCGCGTGCCGAAACGACCCCTTGCGACCTGGCCTGACGGCCGGCCTGCGATCAGGCGGCAGGGCTTCCGGGGAAAAGCTTCCGCCAACCCTCGATGCCCAGCTTGTCCAGCGTCGCAACGTTGCGGTCGACGATCCGGTCGGCGTCGGGGAATGCCTCCACCGCACGGCTGACGCTGTCTTCGCGCAGCAGGTGCAGGGTGGGGTAGGGCGAGCGGTTGGTGAAGTTGCCGATATCGTCCAGGCCGGTGCCGGCGAACTGATAGGCGGGATGGAAGCTGGCCACCTGCAGCACGCCCTCCAGGTCCAGCGCCTCGACCGCGACGTCGGCGTTGTCGAGGAAATCGTTGTAGTCCAGGAAGTCCTGCAGCACGTCGGGATGCACGATCAGGGTCGTGTCCAACTGCTCGGCGGCGGTGTCGCGCAGCAGCAGCAGTTCCTCGGCCAGCTGTTCGAGCAGGGCTTCGGGTGTGCTTGCATCGCTCAGCACGAAGCGGACCTGCTGCTTGGCCAGCACCGCCTTGGCGAACGGACACAAGTTCAGTCCGATCACCGCGCGCTCCAGCCACAGGCGGGTCTCGGCGATCGGATCCCGGGGCGCGGGCTCAGTCACGGAAATTGTCGAACTGCAGCGGCAACTCGAACTCGGACTTCTTCAGCAGCGCGATCGCGTCCTGCAGGTCGTCGCGCTTCTTGCCGTTGACCCGCAGCTTGTCGCCGTTGATCTGGCTGTCGACCTTGATCTTGGCCTCCTTCAGCGTTGCGGCGATCTTCTTGGCGATCTTCTGCTCGATGCCCTGCTTGACGGTGATCTTCTGCCGCGCCCCGGCCAGGTTGGTCTCGACCTCGCCCTCCTCCAGGCAGCGCACGTCGATGCCGCG
>SEHC01000575.1 GCA_004173415.1 Lysobacteraceae bacterium | reverse complement strand
GAGGTGGTACTCGTGGCGCGCGCGCTTGTTCTGCGCGATCGTGCCGGTGCTGTTTGCTTTATCCTTGCCGGGTTTCTTGGCCATGGCCCATTGTCGCCGATGGCGGGAAAGCACGCGAGTCCAGTCTTCAGAAGAGCCCCGTCAACGCATGCAAAGCATCCGCCGCAGCGCCCTGGTCGAACATTCGACCGCTCGCATGTTCGACCTGGTCAACGACATAGCCGCCTACCCGCGGCGCTTCGACTGGTGCAGGGACGCGCAGCTGATCGAATCAGGCGCCGAACGCCAGGTCGCGCGCCTGGACCTGGGCCTGGGCGGACTGAGCACCTGGTTCACCACCGAGAACACGCTGGACCGCCCGCACCGGATCGACATGAACCTGGTCGACGGGCCGTTCCGCAAGCTGCATGGGCGCTGGGAATTCCACGCCCTGGACGAATGCGCCTGCAAGGTCACCCTGGTCTTGGAGTTCGATCCCAGCAACCGCCTGCTGGGGCCGGCCATCGCGCTCGGTTTCCAGGGGCTGGCGGACCGCATGGTCGACGATTTCGTGCGCGTCGCCGACCGCGGAGAATGAGGTGAGGGTGGAAGTGGTCATCGCCTGGCCGCGCCGGTACCGGGTGGCGAGGCTGGAGCTTGCCGACGGCTCCACCCTGATTCAGGCGGTCGAAGCCTCGGGGCTTGCGGTGGCCGGGGAGGTCAGCGGCTACGCGGTTTTCGGGGTCAATGCCCAGCCTTCGCAGTTGTTGCGCGAGGGAGACCGGGTCGAGTTGCTCAGGCCGCTGCTGGCGGACCCGAAGGACGCGCGCCGCAAGCGCGCGTCGAAAGGCGCACGCTGAGGATCAGCGGCGCGCGCCCTTCTTCTTGTCCTTGGCCAGGTTGGGGCCGAACTTGCGCACGTCCTTGGACAGCTGCACGTCGTTCTCGGGGAAGTACTCTCCTTCCCAGCGGGACACCACGTTGCCTTCGAAGAACACGGTCAGGTTCTTGACCTCGGTGGTGCCGCGGCGGTTGGTCCGTTCGGCGGCGGTGTAGTCCCAGCGCTGGGCGTGGAACGGGTCGGCGATGGACGGCGTGCCCAGCAGAACCGCGACCTGTTGCCTGCTCTGGCCGACGGCCAGCTGGTCGGCGTTGCTCTTCTCGATCAGGTTGCCCTGGTAGATCGGTTG
Source organism: Lysobacteraceae bacterium (assembly GCA_004173415.1). Taxonomy (GTDB): domain Bacteria; phylum Pseudomonadota; class Gammaproteobacteria; order Xanthomonadales; family Xanthomonadaceae; genus Pseudoxanthomonas_A. Next base: position 169 of record SEHC01000575.1, on the reverse strand, counting down.
CTTGTAGAGGATGCCGCAGCCGGAAACAGCAAGGGCGACGACTGCGATCGACAGGAATTTACGCATCGGGAAAGGCACCGCGATTCGACTGGGAAGAAGTCGGGCGATGATACACTTCCGGGCGCCGCCGCAACCCGATCCCCGGCAACTGGCGCTAAACCGACTATGA
>SEHC01000115.1 GCA_004173415.1 Lysobacteraceae bacterium | reverse complement strand
CCCAGGTGCGCCGGCGAGGTGACCTTGCGCGCGATCAGGTCCTGGGCGACCGCGGCGAAGTCCTCGTAGGCCTTGTGCCGGTTCTGCTTCAGCGCGGCCTGGTGCCAGCGCGGGCCGTATTCGCCGCCGCCACGGATGTTGGCGACCGCATAGACGCCGCCCTTCTCCAGCCAGCCCATGCCCACCCCACCGGAATAACCCGGGGTGAGCGAGACCTCGAAGCCACCGTAGCCGTACAGCAGGGTGGGCGTACTGCCGTCGTATTCCAGGTCTTTCTGGCGCACCAGGAAATAAGGCACCCGGGTGCCGTCGCTGGAGGCGGCGAAGTGCTGTTCCACCACGTTCTTCGACGCATCGAAGAACGCCGGCATGGTCTTCAGCACCTCGACCGAGTCCGGCGTGGACACATCGGCCATCATCAGCGTGGTCGGGGTGAGGTAGTCGGTCACCGTCAGCCAGACCGCATCGCTTTCCTCGGCGTCGACCGCCGAAATGCTGGTGGTGCCGAACTCCAGCGCGCCGACCGGCATGGGCCGTGAAGTCCAGCCCTTGTCGCCGTGGGTCAGCACCGTCAACTTGTTCTTGACGTCTTCCATCACGTTGAGCACGACGTGGTTGCGGGTCAGGGTCGCGCCGGCCAGCGAGGTGTTGGCGGTCGGTTCGAACAGGACGTCGAACTTGCGTTCGCCCTTCATGAAGCGATCGAAATTGGCGACCAGGAAGGAGCCCGCGGGGTAGGTCTTGCCGCCGACCGTCCACGCTTCGCGCAGTTCCAGCCCCAGCCACTCGCGCTGCACCGACTTCTGCGCCGAATTGGGCGCGTCGATCTTGGTCAGGCTGCCGTCCTTGCCACGCAGGTACATCTCGTCGTTGTAGAAGGCCAGCGTGCGGATCACGAAATCGCGCTCGTAGCCGGGCGTGTCGTCGTGGCCGGCGCCGATGTACATGTCCTGCGCTTGGCCCTCGTAGACCACGGTGGCGGCGGACATGGGCGTGCCGCGCTTCCATTGCTTGACGATGCGCGGATAGCCGGACGGGGTCATGCTGCCGGCGCCGAAGTCGGTGAACACATAAACATTGTCCTGGTCGATCCAGGTCAGGCCGCCCTTGGCCTCGGGGCGGAAGAATCCGTCCTTGATCCACTGCCGCGAGTCGATGTCGAACTCGCGGGTCACGTCGGCATCGGCGCCGCCGCGCGACAGTGCGACCAGGCAGCGGGTGTACGCGGGTCGGCGGCATTCGGCGCCGTGCCAGACCCAGTTCTCGCCTTCCGCCTTGTTCAGCGCGTCCAGGTCCAGGATGGTTTCCCACTCCGGCTGCGGCTTGCGGTACTCCTCCAGCGTGGTCCGTCGCCAGACGCCGCGTTCGTGGCCCTTGTCCTTCCAGAAGTTGTAGTAGTAACGGCCGATCTTCTCGACGCCGGGGATCTTGGCGTCGGAATCGAGCATGGCCAGGATCCGGCCCTCCAGCTGCTTGAACTCGGGGGTCGCAGCGATCTCCGCTTCGGACTTGGCGTTCTGCTGCTTGACCCATTCCAGCGGCCTGGCGCCGGTGACATCCTCCAGCCATGCGTAAGCGTCATCGGTCACTGGGGCGGTCTCTCCGGCAAGGGCGCTACCGGCGGCAGCGAGACCTGCGACGACCACGAAAGTCTGGCAGGCTTGGGCAAGGGTGGGCATGAATTGTCCTGTATTCGGGTCAATCCCCACGCTAGCACAGGCCGCCAACCCGCTCCCCTGCCGAAGGTCAGGCCGCGCGTGACAACGGTTTCATCGCAGGCATCGCGCGGCGGCGCGCCTGCGCGGACCGGCGACGGCGGGGGTGGGCGGGCGAACCGGCCTGGACCCGCGCCTTGCCCAGCGGCAGCCTGAACCGGTGCAGCGACCACAGCGCCACCGCCGGCATCCCTACCAGCCACAGCGGCAGCCAGCCCAGCCAGTCGCTGCTGGCCCGCGCCATCGGTAGCAGCGCGACCAGCACCAGCCCCATGCCCAGGGCCAGGCGCAGGCTGCGTTCGAGTTGCGGGTCGGGCGTGGCGGACTGGGGCTTGTGGGTGAGATGGCGGGACATGGCAGGCTCCTCTGGCGTGGGAATCCAGCCTGCGCAATCGTCATCTCAAAGCCTGCGACCGCCACATGGCGCCGGCGTCGCCCGAGTGCCTTCCATTCGCGGCGGCCGCAACATTCGCGCCTTCGTCCGGCGCGCGCCCTCCGGACCCCGATCCGGCCAGAGCAAGGTGGTCGTCCTTCAGTAACCGGCGGCGTCCAGCGCCTTGTCCGCTTCGATGCGGCCGATTTCTATGAGTTCCCTGGCCCGCCAGAACTCGTAGAAGAGGCAGGCATCGCGCGGAATGCGGATCACCAGCTCCGGCGGATCCAGGGCCAGGTGCATGCGCGAGATCTGCGCCTGCATCGTGTCCAGCGACAGGGCCATGATTTCGCTGATGCCGATGTCGTCTTCATCGTCTGGACCCAGTCGTCGTCCGAACCAGTCGCCCAGGCGCGTGGACAGCGAGCGGTCGGCGCCCGCTTGCTCCTGCGCCGGTTCGCCAGGCGGCTGCTTGGGCCAGTCGTGCATGTCCACGGCGATCAGGCGGTGGGCGTCGGAGAGCCGGGTCGCGGCGATCGGCAGCGGCGCCAACAGGCCGCCATCGACCAGGGCCCGTCCGTGCAGCACCGCCGGGGTGAACACCCCCGGGATGGCGAATGAGGCACGCAGGGCGTCCCACAGGGGCCCGCTGCGGAGCCAGACTTCGCGCTGGCGTTCCAGGTCCACCGCCACGGCGGTGAAGTCGATCGGAAGATCCTCGATCAGCGGGTCGCCGACCACCTCGCGCATCGCCCGCACCAGCGCATCGCCGCGCATCAACCCGCCTTCGCCGACGACCGGATCCAGCAAGCGCAGGAAGGCGCCGCGGCCCAGGCGCTCGAGGTGTTCGCGGAACTCACCCAGCTTGCCGGTGGCGTGGATCCCGCCCACCAGCGCACCGCTCGAGGAGCCGGAGATGGCCACGATGTTCAGGCCGCGCGCGCACAGGGCCTCGATGACCCCGACCTGGGCGAGCCCGCGGGCGCCGCCGGCGCCCAACGCCAGCGCGACTTTCTCACCCTTGCGGATGCCCGGCGCGGCGGCCGCCATCACCGCTCGTAGTTGCTCAGGGCCAGTTCGAGCAGCGCCTTGGCCTGCTCGCGCAGCACCGGCGGCTCGATGATCTCGGCATCGGCGCCGTAATGCAGGATGTCCATCAGCAATTCGCGCGAGACGCTGTACGGCACCTTCAATTCGTAGCGCCCGTCGGCCAGGAAGCGGCCTTCCTGGCGGGAATGCCACTGCTCGTCGGCCACCCAGCGCGCGGTCTTGGCGCTGAACACGATCGTCGCCCAGCCCTTGGGTTCGCCGGAGAAAATGCCGTAGCTGGAGGCCAGGTGCTGGTTCAGCTCGCTGTCGGGCATGTCCCGCGCGGCCTCCTCGAGCACCTTCGCGTTGCTCACCCGGTCGACGGCGAAACTGCGCAGTCCGTTGCGCTCGTGGTCCCAGGCATCCAGGTACCAGTTGTCGCGGTAGTGGGTGATGCGTTGCGGCGACACGGTGCGCCGGGTGCGCTCGTCGGTCGAGCGGGCGCGGTATTCGAAGTTGAGCTGCTTGCGTTGCAGCACCGCCGAGGCGACCCCGCGGAAACTGGCTTCGTCCAGGCGCCGGCCGCGGTGCGGGATCACCCGCACCCGTTCGACCGGCCAGTGCTCGACCCCGGCGTGGTCGGCCAGCAGCCCTTCTATGCGCTTCTGCAATGGCGCCAGCGCTCCGGCCAGGACCCCGCCGCCGGTGCGCATCAACAACTGCTGGGCGGCCAGCAGCGAATACAGCTCCTCCGAGCTCAACCACAGGCCGGGCAGTTCGAAACGCTCGCTCTCGGTGGCCGCGTAGCGGAAGCCGGCCTCGCCATCGCCCTCGATCGGCGCCATCAGCGCGTCACGCAGGTAGGCCAGGTCGCGGTAGGCGGTGGCGCGCGAGCACCCCAGCTCTTCCTGCAGGCGCTTGACCGTGACCGGGTACCGCGCGGCCTTGAGGATGCGGTGCAGGGCGGTGATGCGTTCGATCTTGTCCATGCGCCCCGGGGGTCTGCGGTAGAAGGACGGTGATTATGGCCGAGCGGCGGTGATTTTGAGGTGTGGCCGGGGGGTGTCCGCTTTCGCGCCCGACTTCGCGTTGGAACCGGCATGGACCCTGTTGCGCCGGCAGCCTGGGCCCGTGCGATGCCGGAGTCCACTGCGCGCAAGCCGCGCGCGGACTCCCCAGCGCGCGGACCCAGGCTGCCGGGCCGTGCGGGGTCCTCCGCCACCATCAAGGAGTTTCGCCCATGACCCTGCGTCCCCTGGCCCTGGCCTGCTGCTGCCTGGCCGTTACCGCATGCAAGCCCGCGCCTTCCGATGCACCGCCTGCCCAGGCGACCGCGCCGGCGCCGGCGAAGGCGCTGGAGAAGGCGGTGGCCGGCTTGAACCCGCAGGCCTCGGCCGAGGACCGGATCAAGGCCTCGATGGACAAGTTCCTGGCCGTGCGCAGCTATCACGCCCGCATAGAGATGGAAGGCCAGCCCGGCATGGGCATGGAGATGGACTACGTGGCCCCGGATCGCTTCCGCATCGCAATGCCCGCCGGCACCCAGGTGATCATCGGCGACACGATGCACATGCAGGTGCAGGGGCGCTCGATGAAGATGCCGATGGCCACGGGCACCCTGACCCAGTGGCGCGATCCGCTGAAGATCAAGGAAAACCAGGCCGGCATGAGCGTCCAGTCGCTGGGCAGCGACACGGTCGATGGCGCGGCGGCGAGCAAGTTCCTGGTCCGGCACAGCCAGCCCCAGCCCAGCGAGTTCACCTACTGGATCGGCCGCGACGACCTGCCGCTGCAGTTGCTGAGCGAGGGCCAGGCCAGCGGCAAGGACTACGCGATGACCATCCGCTATTCGCGCTTCAACGACCCGACCATCCGCATCGATGCACCGCAATGAAGAGCTAACCCGCTTTTAACCCGCGGGTAACCTCCACGTAGTCAGCATCCCCGGCACACAAGGGGACGGCATGCCATCACTCGAGCGAGGCGACCGCGCGGCGCAATTCGCGGCGTGGTGTTGGGTGGTCGCGGTGCATGCCGCGCTGGCATGGCTGCTGGTGAAGGGCGGCCGCCTGGCGACCGTTGCCAAGGCCGAACCGCGCCTGGCCGTGCTCTTCGTTGCCGCGCCCCCGCAGCCGCCCATGCCGCCATCGAGGCCGCCCTCGGCGGTGGGCCTGCACGGCGCCACCGGCACGACGGCAGCGGGAGCCAGCCGGACCCGTCTCGAGCCCATGCCCCTGCCGACGGCAGCATCGTCGAGCGCAGCCGGACAGTTGCCGATGGGGGACGCAGGACTGGCTGACCTGCCTGGCCCGGTTTCCCCCTGGGAACGGCCGCGGGAACAGGCGGCCTTCCCGGCCGATCCATTCGCCAGCCGTCGGTCTTCATTGCCCGGCGGCGAACGCAGCGGCCGCTTCAGGATGCGGGCGCCGCGCTCGCTGGCCCGCAGCCTGGCGGCGGTGGGCCGCGCCTTCGGCGACCCGGGCCCGCCGTGTCCGCGCATCGAAGCCAGGATCGCCGGACTGCTGACCGGCAGTTCCGCTGGAGAACGTGCGCTGCTGGAGGAAGAGCTGCGTCGTGAGCAGCAGTACTGCCAGAACTGAACGAAAAGCGTCCAATTTCCAACAATTTTCATTGTTTACAATGACTTGCTTTGGATCATGCGGTGATTCACGCTACAATGGAAACGTTTTCAGCTTCACCATCGCCCACCGCTTTCCGGATCCCGCCATGTCTGCCACTCGCCTCTGCCTGCCATTGCTGGCCTTTTTCTGCGCCTCGCACGCCCTGCCCGCCAGCGCCGGGGAAGCTGTCCGCAATCGCCTGAAGGCCGAGCGGACCCAGGAGATGGAGAAGACCGGCAAGACTGCAAAGAGCTTGAAGACGGTGAAGGCTGACAGTGCCGAGGCGTCCGCCGAAGCCTCGCCCTGGAGCGGCGGCGGCGAGCTGGGTTATGCCTCCACCCGCGGCAACAGCATCAGCGAAAGCCTGAACACCCGCTTCCACCTGCAGTACGCCGAAGGCGACTGGATCCACGGGCTGGAAATCTTCGGCCTGCGCTCCAGCGCCGAATACCGGGTCGAGGACGAACAGGGCGCCACCCGCCGCGAACGCAAGGACACCGCCAATCGCTACACGGTGGGCGCCAGCAGCGCGCTGAAGCTGGGCGAGCACCGCCAGTTCACCACCGCGCTGCGCTACGAGCACGACGACTTCGCCACCTACCGCTGGCAGCAGACCGCCAGCGTCGGCTACGGCGCCCGGATCATGGACGGCGGACGCACCCAGCTGGACCTGCAGGTCGGCCCCGGCCTGCGCCGTGCGCAGAATGTCGAGGAAGGACG
>SEHC01000114.1 GCA_004173415.1 Lysobacteraceae bacterium | reverse complement strand
AGCAGGATCATCAGGTCGAGGGAAAGGCCGTGGTTCTTGACGTAGAACAGGTCGAACTTCAGCTTCTCCTCGGCGTCCTTGACCGAGGCCCCGTACGGATAGCGCAGCTGGGCCCAGCCGGTGAGGCCGGGCTTCATGCTGTGGCGGACCCCGTAGTAGCGGATCTGGTCGTTGAGCATGTCGACGAAGTGCGGGCGCTCCGGCCGCGGCCCGACGAAGCTCATGTGCCCGCGCAGCACCGAGAACAGCTGCGGCAGTTCGTCCAGGCGGGTCAGGCGGATGAACTTGCCCACGCGGGTGCTGCGATCGTCGTTCTTGCTCGCCCAGATGGCGACGCCGTCCTTCTCCGCATCCTGGCGCATGCTGCGGAACTTGATCAGTTCGAAATGGCGGCCGCCCTCGCCGACCCGGACCTGCCGGTACAGCACCGGCCCGCTGGACTCCAGGCGCACGGCGATGGCCACCAGCAACATGAACGGCCAGGCCACCGCCAGCAGCACCAGCGCGGCGGCCAGGTCGAACAGGCGCTTGCTCAGCCGCCGCGGCATGGAGGAATCGAAGCCACCCGAGAACACCAGCCAGGAAGGATCGACCACGCTCAGTTGCACGGTGCCCGATTCGCGCTCGAAGAAGGTCGAGATATCGATCACCGACATGCCGCGCTGCACGCACTTGAGCATCTGCTCCATCGGCAGGGCGCCACGCCGCTCGTCCGGGGCGATGATGATCTCGTCGACGTTGAGTTTTTCCGCCAGTTCCAGCAGCTCCGTGCCTTGGGGGCGCAACAGGTCCTCCTCGCGGACCTTGACCGGCTGCCCCGGCAAGGGCACGAAGCCGATCACCAGGAACGACTTGCGGTCCGCCTTGCGGCGCATGCGGCTGTTGATCAGGTCGGCATTGACGCCCGCGCCCAGCACCAGCACCCGCTGGCGCAGGGCCTCGATGTGCAGTACGTCGCGCAGGGCCAGGCGCAGGCCCAGGATCGAAAGCAGGCCCAGCGCCAGCGACAGGGCCAGCGGGCCACGACCGATGTAGGTCTGCGGTATGGCATAGAACACGACCAGCAGGGCGACGCCACCGAAGCCGAACGAGAGCACCAGGCGCAACAGCAAGTCGACCCGCGAGTGGCGCCCGTGGGTCTGGTACAGGCCGAAGGCCGCCATCGCGCAGGTGATCACGGTGGCGAATATGAGCGCGCGCACCGGCGCGTTCTCGACGAACAGGCCGTGGCCCTCGGGATCGCCGATGAACCGCAGCCAGGCGGCGACGGCGACGGCCAGCGCCACGACCAGGAATTCCAGGCACCACAGCAGCCGGATCACCGTGTTCTTCCGGCTCGCTTGCACGTACTTCATGTTTTCCCCCCTTGCGCCAGATCAGACCCGGCCGGGAAACCACGATGACGCGGGCATTCCGCGCGTGGCTTTCCGCCTTCCGATGCCAAGCCCGCCCCACCGCGATATCGCGACCCAAGGCCGGCATTCCAGCTATCCAACGGCGGCGCGGGGCCATACCGGCCAAAGCGGGTTGCCCCTGCCGGCACCGCGCGAGCGCCAACTCCACTCGTGCAGATCGCCCCAGCCTCGGCCCTGCCTTGCCGGACGATGGACGGGCTAGGCTGTCAGTGGGTCCAGGTGCACGACCCACGGTTTGGAATCCGGGGCCACGGCCACGGCCAGCAGATGGGTCGGCTGCAGCAGATCGAGTTCCTGCACGCACACGCAGGCGCCGGCGGGATCGGCCGGGACCAGTGGCAGAGGACAACCGGGATCGGCCGCGAACCCGGCCATCTCCCAGTCCAGGCCCACGCCCGCCGCCTTGAGGTAGGCCTCCTTCCTGACCCAGGTCTGCAGCAGGCGTGCATGCCGGTCCGCGCCGACGAGGCCGGCCAGGCGCTGCAGCTCCAGCGGGTGGCAGACCTGCCCTTCTATCTCCTCCAGGCCCGATGCGTTGTCGGCAGCCTCGATGTCTATGCCCACTGCACCCTCGCCGGCAATGGCCAGGGCGAAGGCGCCGCGGGTATGGCTCAGGCTGGTGCCTACGCCGTCCACGCCCGACAGCGGCCGCCCATCGGCATCGCGACCCACCGCCAGGCCGGCGGCATCCTCGCCGGACCACGCAGCCAGGAGCAGGCGATGCAGGGCGTAGCAGAGCACCAGCTCCTCGCGGTCCTGCGGCCTGCGCTTGCGCGCCACGCGCGAACGCTCCGCGTCGCTGAGCAAGGCGCAGGCCTGTTCCAGCCAGGGCATCCAGTCGCCCACCCGCGCGGCCGCGACCCAGGCCGTGTTGCCCTGCGTTGCTGGCGATGCCGTGGCAAGGCTGGCGGTAAAAACCTCATGCAGCGTCGGCCGCTGCATCACGGCGCAATCCTGCCGGATTGGCCGATGCGCTCACTGCACCTCATCGTCCGGCCTGGTCTTCCTGAATCTTGGTCGCTCGCCCACCGCAATCGATTTGCGGAACTTGCGCGGAACCGCCGCGTCGCTGTCCATCGCACCGGCCACCGCGCCCATCGCCCCGATCTCGAGCCCCACCTGGTCCCTTCGGCGCTGCTGCCCGACCGGCAACCTTGACTGCAACGGCGGCTCGTACGCGGGCACCAGCAGCGGGGCGGGGAACGCCAACGCCGCGGGCGCGGCTGGGGAGAGGTTCGCCCTGCCCCGCAATTCGCTGTCCTGCCGCGGCCGCAACAGGTCGCGCGGAACCTCGCCGATACCCGGGTCGCTGCCGCGCAAGGTGCCGACCCATTCGGCCGGGACCAGCGACGCCTCCTCCTGGACCCAGTTGTTGCTGCCCGCCACCTTGCGCCCCGCGCTCCAGGCCAGGCTGGAAGCCGGTCCGCAGGGTTCGGGCGTGTCCTCGACCTGGTTCTCCTTGACGATCGCCGGCGCTTCTCCACCGGTCTGGAATACCACGTTGTTGTGCATCTCCAGCGAGCCGGCACCCAGTTGCACCAGTACCGCGTTGGCCGGGCCCGGCCGATTGAAGACGATGCTGTTGTTGACCAGCCGCACCCGGCCCTGGCTGCGGCCATTGAGGTCGCCGCCCATCCTTATCGCGTTGGGCCATTCGCCGGACTGGATGATGACGTTGCCGACCAGTTCGGCATCCTCGCGCCTCAGTTCGGTGCTCCAGCCCTTCTGCTGCTCCCAGCAGTCCGGCCCGATCAGTTCCACCGCCTGGTAGGCCGAACCTTCCAGCCAGTTGTAGTGGATCTCGCTGCGCTGGTGGCGGACCTTGACCAGGTTGCCGCCATTGCCATCGTGGATGTAGTTGAAGCGCAAGCGGAACACCGCGTCCGGATAGGCCACCTCGTCGGACTGGATGTAGAGCGGATGCCGGTTGGAACTGGCGCCGGCATCGTGGACCTCGCTGTATTCCAGGGTGAACGAGCCGGACAGCTGGTCGGCGGTGAGGATCCCGTGGCCGGGGCAGGCATGGACCACCACATCGCGAACGGTGATGTCGTGGGCTTCGCTGAAGATGCAGCTGTTGCTGCCGCCACGCACCTCGAAGCCTTCGAACAGCAGATGGTTGGACTGGCTGAACTTGATCGTGTGCACGCCTCCTTTCAACACCGGCCGGGTGGCCCCGGCTTCGCGGCGCCAACGGATCACGACCGGGCGTCCGGCGCTTCCCCCGTCGTCGTCGCCGACCAGGATCCCGCCTTCGTACGAGGCGTCGCCATCGACTTCGACCACGTCGCCGGGCTCCAGGTCGTTGTCGGCGAACACCGCCGCCAGCTGCGTGTACTGGCGCCCGGAAGGCCCCACCGTATAGGTCGCGGCAAGCGCAGGCAGAGGAAGCAGCGCGACAAGCAGAACGTAAAGAACTCGAGGGTGGGCGCGCATGGTTTCCTGCCGATGCCGGACCGGCGGCGAGTGTAGCGCAGGAAATCCCGCGGCCGGCAAGCGTGCGGCGCAAGTCCGCGAGGGTGGCCGGTCTGCCGGTGGAATGCGTTATCAAGGGTAGTGAATGACCATGGCACACGGCACCTGGTGTCGGCCGTCGGAAGTTCTTTCCGCACAGGGGGAAGGCATGCAGCACGGCGGCGAAGGGGCCCGGACCGGGAACCTGTGCGCGTCGATATTGCGAAGCCTTGGAATGCAGGGACACGAACAAAACCGGATCCATCCACTGGTCGACGACATCGGCCCGGCAGCGCCCGCGCAGGCCGGGTTGCATGTCGTGCATGGCGTCCTGTCGCTGGAACTGGGTGGGCTCGAGCGGCTGGTCGTCGACCTGGTCAAGTCGGGCCGCGACAAGGGCTACCGCAACAGCATCGTCTGCATCGACCGGCCCGGCCAGCTGGCCTCGGCCGCCGAGGCCTTCGGCGCCGAGGTCCACTGCCTGGGCGATGAATCGGAACGGCCGCTGGCCACCGCGCGGGCGCGCATGCTGTTCGAACGCATCCGGCCGGACGTCCTGCACACCCATCAGATCGGCGCCCTGTGGCACCTGGGCCGGGCACTGGATCCGGCCAGGCGCGCTGCCGTGGTCCATACCGAACACAGCGACCACGTGCGCATGGCCCGGGGCATCGGCGCCAAACTCCGCAGCCGCTGGTGGTGGCATGCCGCCGGCCGTCATGCCGATGTCTTCTGTTGCGTGTCCGAGGACATCGCCCGCTCCGTGCGGCGCTGGGGCACCGTGGACGCGGCCAAGGTCTGCGTGATCGCCAACGGCGTCGACACCGGCCTGTACGGCGATCCCGGCCAGCGCCTGCGCATCCGCGGCCAATGGGGCATCCCGCCCGATGCCCGTGTCATCGGCATGGTCGGCAGGCTCAACGAAGTGAAACGGCAGGAGCTGATGCTGCGCGCGTTCGCGCGCCTGCAGCCGGCCCGTCCCGACCTGTGGCTGCTGCTGGTGGGTGACGGGCCGGAACGGGAGCCCCTGCAGGCACTGGCGCTCGAACTAGGCGTGGCCGCGAACACCCGCTTCACGGGCTACCAGCCACGCACCGAGCACTACTACCCGGCCATGGACCTGTTCGCCTTGACCAGCCGCCACGAAGGATTGCCGCTGTCGCTGCTCGAAGCATGGGCCTGCGGGCTGCCGGTGGTGTCTTCGGCGGTCGGCGGGATTCCGCGCGTGGTCGAGCATGGCCGCACCGGCCTGCTGTTCGACGAAGGCGACCAGACGGCGCTGGCCGCCTGCATCGGCAAGGTGCTTGACCAGCCGGGCCTGGGTGCCGCCCTTGGCACCGCCGGCAGGCAGCAGGTGCTGGCCGACTATTCGCTGCAGCGCGTGGCCGACCAGTACCAGCAGCGCTACCGCAGCGCATTGGCTGCAGGATGAGACCGATGCGCATCCTTGCACTCACCAACCTTTACCCCAGCCCGATCCAGCCGCATCGTGCTTCGTTCAACCGCCACCAGTTCAGGCTGCTCGCGCAGCAGCATGCGGTGCGCGTGATCGCCCCGACCCTGTGGTTGGACGAATGGAACATCCAGCGCAAGCAGGGATTGCGCATGCCGCCCGGACGGCAGGTGCAGAACGACGGCCTGCGCGTCGATCATCCGCGCTACTGGTACACGCCCAAGTTCATGCGCGGGTTGTACGGACACTTCTTCCGTGAGTCGGTGCGTCCTGCCTTCCGCCGCGCGGTCGCCGAGTTCGCGCCGGACATCGTGTTCGCCCCGTGGGCCTATCCCGACGGCTGGGCCGCGACCGAACTGGCCCGCAGCCACGGCCTGCCGGCGGTGATCCAGGTCCATGGCAGCGACCTGCGCCAGCTGGACCAGTTCGCCGGCCGCCTGCGCGGCACCCGCAACGCCCTGCGCCAGGCCGACGGGGTCATCGCCGTATCCACCGATCTGGCCCAGCGTGCGGTCGAACTGGGCGCGGCGGCCGGGTCGGTGCGGGTGATCATCGATGGGGTGGACAAGAACGTGTTCCATCCCGGCGACCGCGCCGCCGCGCGACAGAAGCTGGGCATGGCGCAGGGCCAGCGGCACCTGTTGTTCGTCGGCAACCTGGTTCCGGTCAAGGGCCTGGACGTGCTGCTGCAAGCCTGCGCGCGACTGCCGGCGGCCGACAGCGACTGGCACCTGCACCTGGTCGGCGACGGCAGCGAGCGCCGCTCGCTGGCGCGCCTGGCCGAATCGCTGGGCATCGCCAACCGCGTCAGCTTCCACGGCAGCATCGCCCACCATGGGTTGCCCGACTGGTTCCGCGCGGCAGACCTGCTGGTATTGCCCAGCCGCTCCGAGGGCGTGCCCAACGTGTTGCTGGAGGCCTCGGCCTGCCACACCCCTTACGTCGCCAGCGCGGTGGGTGGGATTCCGGAGATCGCCCCGATGGGCGCGAGCCGGCTGGTCGCGCCGGAACAGGTCGAGGCATTGTCCGACGCCCTGCTCGAGTGCCTGGCCCATCCGCCCGCACAACCTTCCTCCGGTCCCAGGGATCGCAGCGAAGCGGCATCCGATGCAGCGGATTTCCTCGTCGAAACCTTTTCGCGCTTCAAGCA